>CAYLJK010000046.1:7132-10389 GCA_964383975.1 uncultured Gemmatimonadales bacterium
CCGCCAGCCAGACCGCGGGCCGTGCCAGCGCGCTCCACTCCGGCGTGTACATGAAGTTCAGCCCGGCCAGCGGCGACGTCGTCTGCGTGACGCCGTTGACCACGACCGTGTGCTCGCCGAGCGTCAGGACGCGGACGACCAGGACCGTGGCGAAGAGGAACAGGATCGGCATGCCGATCTTCGCCAGCTTCTCGATCCCCGCCGCGATCCCCTTCCCGACGACCCAGAAGTTGACCGCCAGCGTGCCGAAGAAGAACGCGAACGGGATCCACACCGCGTGGACGGAGGGGTCGTTCAGGTTCTGATAGCTGTACAGGAAGTGCTGCATTCCCTGCTCGTCGAGGCCGCGCATCGCGCCGGTGACCGAGAAGACGGTCCACGCGAGCGTCCACGACTCGATGTAGCAGTAGTAGATGAGCACGATGAGCGTGTTGAACAGCCCCATCACGCCGAGGTACTTGGCGACCGGGTGCTTCCAGATGACGTCGAACTGCCCGGGAAGCGACCCGTGGCCGTGCTGGCCGCCCTTCCGGCCGATCCCCCACTCGACCCACATGAGCGGGATCCCGACCAGCAGGAAGGCGATGAAGTACGGGATCATGAAGGTCCCGCCGCCGTTGGCGACCGCCTGCCGCGGGAAGCGCAGGAAGTTGCCGAGGCCGACGGCGTTGCCGGCCATCGCCAGGATGAGGCCGATGCGCGAACCCCACTGTTCGCGCGACCGCGCGTGCTCGCTCATGCCGCGCCCACTCCTGCCGTTCAGGGGAATGCCGGGCCGCGCTCAGGCGCTGTAGTTCGGCGCCTCGCGGGTGATCACCACGTCATGCGGGTGCGACTCGCGCAATCCCGCCTGCGTCTGCCGCACCATGACTGTTTCGGTCCGCAGGGCCGCGATCGTGCCGCACCCGCAGTAGCCCATGCCGCTCCTGAGGCCGCCCACCAGCTGGTAGAGGACGTCGGCGACGGGGCCCTTGTAGGGCACCCGCCCCTCGATTCCCTCCGGGACCAGCTTCGAGGCCGCCGCTTCCTCCTGGAAGTACCGGTCCGCCGAGCCCTCGGCCATCGCGCCGAGGGAGCCCATGCCGCGGATGACCTTGAAGCGCCTCCCCTCGAGCAGCAGCGACTCGCCGGGGCTCTCCTCCGTGCCGGCGAGCATCGAGCCCATCATGACCGACGCGGCCCCGGCCGCCAGCGCCTTCACCGCATCGCCCGAGTACTTGACGCCGCCGTCCGCGACGACCGGCACGTCACCGGAGCCCGCCACGGCGTCGAGAATCGCCGTGAGTTGCGGCACACCGACCCCGGTAACGACGCGCGTGGTGCAGATGGAACCGGGCCCGACGCCGACCTTGACCGCGTCCACGCCGCGCTCGACGAGCGCCCGCGCGCCCTCGGCCGTCGCCACGTTGCCGCCGACGAGCTGCGCGTCGGGGAACGCCACGCGCAGCTGGGCGATCGCCTGGAGCACGCCCTCGGCGTGGCCGTGTGCGGAGTCCAGCACCAGCACGTCGCAGCCGGCGTCCAGCAGGGCGCGCGCGCGGGTCGCGGTGTCCGCCGCCGCTCCCACCGCGGCCGCGACCCGCAGCCGGCCGTGCTGGTCCTTGTTCGCATGGGGGTACTGCTGGCGCTTGAAGATGTCCTTGACGGTGATGAGTCCGCCCAGCGTGCCGTCCGCCGCCACGACGGGGAGTTTCTCCACCTTGTGGCGGCCGAGGATGCGCTGCGCCTCGTCGAGCGTGGTGCCGACGGGGGCGGTGATCAGCCCCTCCTTCGTCATCACCTCCGCGATCGGCCGGTCGAGGTCCCGCTCGAACTGGAGGTCCCGGTTCGTGATGATGCCGACCAGCCGACGCGCCGCGTCCACGATCGGCACGCCCGAGATCTTGAAGCGCGCCATCAGGTGCAGCGCCTCGCGGATCGGGCGGTCCGGCGGAAGGGTGATGGGATCGAGGATCATCCCGCTCTCGGACCGCTTCACGCGGTCCACCTCGGCCACCTGGCGGTCGATCGGCATGTTCTTGTGGATCACGCCGATGCCGCCGAGGCGCGCCATCGCGACCGCCATGTCGGATTCGGTCACGGTGTCCATGGCGGCGGAGACGAAGGGGATGTTGAGCGCGATGCCGCGGGTGAAGCGCGTGGAGACGTCGACCTGGCGGGGATGGACCGTCGAGTGGCGCGGGACGAGGAGGACGTCGTCGAACGCAAGTCCGTCCCGCAAACGGATCCGGCTTTCCATCACCGAATGTACGGAGCCGCGCGAACGGCGGTCAAGCAGCGCCGCCCTGCGGCGCATCGTCCGCGGGCGGCGGCGGAGACGGCGGCGGAGCGTCCGGAGCGGGACGGTCCGCTGCCGCCGGAGTCCGAACCTCCGGCCCCGTCGTCGCCGCCGCCGGCCGGCCCTCCGACACCGCCTCGGAGACCTGATCCACGACGGCCTTGCCGGCAGCGGCGATCCCCCCCATCACCCGTCCGGCCGCCGACATCGCGTCCATCGTGGACCGGATGACCGACGCCGAGACCCGCCCGCGGCGCAGCGTGTCCTCGACCGTCTCGGCGATCCGCTGCAGCGGCGTCGCCGGCTCGTCCTTCGTCCCGTAGCGCTCGGCCTGGAACTCGATGTAGTCGAGCACCTGGTACACGCGGTCCTCCGGCAGCGACTCCAGCTTGCGCTCGACGCGCTTCTTGAGGAACTCGTTCATGGCTGCAACTCCACCAGCTCGAGGATCGGGTTGGCCAGGTACGACGAGCGGCCCGCGACCACGCGCGCGACGATCGCGACGCTCGCGAGCGGGGCCAACTGCGCGACCACGGCCAGCTTTTCCGGCGGCACGATCACGTAGACGAACGCGTACTCGGGCGCCGGACCGCGGGCCAGGATGTAGCGCTGCCCCGGGAAGAAGTCGGAGCGCAGCTCGTCGGCCTGCTGCAACGCCAGGAACTGGATGGTCCAGCGCAGCAGGCGGCCCCGGAACTCGTCCGGCGCGCCCCGCAACTCGGCCGCCGTGATCCCCGTCAGAATCGCCGCGTCCGAAACGCGGACGTCGCGTTCACGGACCCACGCCTGCGTCTCGACACGGACCCAGTCCCCGGCCCGCGCGGTGATCCGGACCGGCGAGCCGGCCTCCAGCGTTCCCACGGCGCCGGAATCCGGCGCCCGGAACAGCTGGATGCGTCGCCGTACCACGGCTCGCCCGGGATCCGCGGGCACCACGGGGCCCAACGTGTCCCGCCGCGGCGGCGGCGCGCTCCGCCGT
>CAYLJK010000047.1:0-10359 GCA_964383975.1 uncultured Gemmatimonadales bacterium
CCCCCCACCCACCCCCCCCAAAACCAACCAACCCACAACCCACACCACTCAATACCGCTCAATCACTCATCACGTCAACCGCTGATCATTCGACGGGGGCAGGCGCGGCGGCTCGGGCGGCGGGGGCGCGGGGCGCTCGATCTCGTCGGTCACGTCCCGCATGCTGCGCTTGAACTCCCGGATGCCCTTGCCCATGGCCGAGCCGATCTCCGGCAGCCGCTTGGCCCCGAACACCAGCAGGAAGACCACCATCAGCAGCAGGATTTCGGTCATGCCGAAATTACCGAACATGGGCAGCTCCCGTCCCGTTCAAGGCTAAAATAGCGACCTCGCCAGCAGATACGCCAACACGACGCCCACGACCGCCAGCACGGAGACAGTCACGGTGATCGGGCCGATCGTGAACGCGAGGACGAGCAGGTCGAGGCTGAACGGTCCGATGGACGGGCTGACGGCGAAGGTCAGCACCTCCTTGGGGGCCCCCGCCGGCAGGACCTTGACCAGCAGCGCGTGCAGGAACCCGCCGAGCACGAACCCGGCCGCGAGCAGGCCGAGGTAGAAGAGCGGGCGGCGCCGGAGCGGCGGGACCACCGTCAGCGCCGCCGCTCGACGGCGTAGAGGATGGCGCCGTGCAGCGCCTCGCTCGCCTCGGACGGCGGCAGCTCCTCCAGCGCGGCCGCCGCCTCGGCGGCCCACGCGTGCGCCCGCCGGTGCGCGTAGTCCAGCCCGCCCTCCCGCTCCACCGCCGACACGACCGCCTGCACCTGCTCGTCGCTGGGCGCCGGCGTGGCGAAGAGGCGTTCGACCGCGCGGCGCTCGTCGTCGCGCATCCGCGGCAGGGCGGCGATCAGCGGGAGCGTGACCTTGTGCTCCTTCAGATCCTGCCCGCTCGGCTTTCCCGTCACGTCCGCCGCCCCCGCGTAGTCGAGCAGGTCGTCGGCGACCTGGAACGCCATCCCGAGTGCCTCGCCGTAGCGGCGCATCGCGTCGCGGGCGGCCGGATCGGCCTCGAGCGCGCCGCTCTCGCACGCCGCGGAAAGCAGCGTCGCCGTCTTGGAGCGGATCGTGACCTCGTAGTCCTCCTCGCGGAAGGCGAGGGCGTCGTACTGGGCCAGCTGCCGCATCTCGCCGACGGACATCTCGTTGGTGACGCGGGAGAGCACGCGGAGCGGCTCCAGGTCGTCGAGGCGCACCAACTCGATGATCGCGCGCGAGTAGAGGTAGTCCCCCATGATGACGGAGACCTGGTGGCTGAACAGCGCGTTCACCGTCGGCATGCCGCGCCGCAGCGCCGAGTGGTCCACGGAGTCGTCGTGAACGAGCGTGGCCAGGTGGATCAACTCGATGATGGCGGCGAGGTGCACCGCCCGCGGGTCCCGGCCCCCTGTCGCCGCGTTGGCGAGGAGAAGCAGCGTCGGGCGGAACATCTTCCCCTTCATCTGAAGGAGGTGCCCGTTCACCTCCTGGATGAGCGGGAAGTCGGCGGCGACCATCTCCCGGAGCGCGGCGGACACCGCATCGAGCTGGGCCACCACCGGACGCTGCACGTCGGCGAGGCGCACGCCGGCGGCGGGCGTCGTCATCTCAGTCCCCGGCGAGCGCGGCCACGCGCTGGTTCACGTCCGCGAAGTTGATGTCCACCGCGAAGACGCGGTTGTAGGCCGCGAGCGCGTCGGGGGCCTTCTGCTGCTCCTCGAGCGTCCGCCCCAGCCAGTAGAGCAGGCCGATCCGCTCGGCATCCCCGGTGGCCGGCAGCTCCAGTCCCCGCCGCAGGATCGTCTCGGCGATGGCGTACTGGCCCTTCTCGAAGAAGCAGAGCCCGAGCGCCTCGGAGGACTTGAGCCGCCCCTCCGTCGCCCGGAGCGCCTTCTGGAACTCGGCGATCGCCTCGTCCAGCAGCCCCATCTCCTTGTACGCGACGCCGAGGTCGTAGTGGCTCTGGAAGTCTTCCTCCCCGACGTTGGCCTCGATGCCCCGCTTGAACGCCGCGAGCATCTGCTGGAAGTCCAACTGCTCGTCCCCGGTCGGCTCCTCGTCCTGGATCCGCATCCGGGTGTCCTTCGGCGCCTCCTCCTCCTCGAGCAGGAACGCGCCCAGGTCCACGTACTCGCCCGGTGCGGCCGCCGGCGCGGCCGGCGCGCGCGTCGTGCGCGCCGGGGCCACGGGCTCCGGCGGAGCGGGCGGCGCGAGCGTCTCCACCGCCGACCTCGCCCGCACGTTCTCAGGGTCGTGCTCCAGCACGCGCTGGTAGACCGCCAGCGACTTCTCCGCGTCGTTGGAGCGCAGCAGCGCGTCGGCCAGCTCGAGGTACGAGTCCACGAGCCGCGCCCGGTCGCCCTGGCGGTACGCCAGCTCCACGCGCTTCTGCTGATGGCGGACGCTGTTCGGATCGAGCCGGAGGATCTCCTCGGCCACGGCGTAGGCGGACTCCAGATCCTCGACCTGGTCGTAGCCGGCGAGGCTCGCGTCCAGCTCCGCCACCCCGCGCTCGCGGTCCCCGGCCTCGAGGAGCGCCTCGCCGAGGAGCCGGTGCCCCTCCCAGTCCTCCGGGTTCGCCGCGACCCGCGCCTCCAGCTCGTCGAGCGTGGGCGCGGTGGCAACCACTTCGCCCAGGTCGAGGAACTCCAGCGACTGCGCGACCTCGGCCTCCGCCACCGGTTCGGCCGCCGCCGCCGCAGGCAGCTCCTCAAACGTCAGGTCGAGCGGCGCCTCGGCCGCCGCCGGGGTCTCGGCCGCGGGAGCCGCTGGCTCCTCCACCTCGAGCATCGGAAGGCCGGCCATCGCCGCGGCTGGCGCCTCGGCGACGGGCTCCTCCTCGAGGAGCGGCAGACCCGCCGTTGGCTCGACGTACTCCGGCGCCGGCTCGCGCACCGGCTCCGGCTCCGGGATGGGCTCCGGGATCGGCTCCGCTTCGGCGGCGGGCTCCGCGGCCGCGGCCGCCGGTGGCTCCGCCAGCGACGTTGGCTCGATGCCGAGCGAGGTCGGTTCCACAACCAGCGCCGTCGGCTCCACGCCGAGGAGCGGCAGACCCGCAGCCTCCGGCGGCGTCACCGCCGCCGGCTCGACCAACGACGTCGACTCGATGACCAGCGGCTCCGCGGACACCTGCGGAGGCGGAGGCGGCGGCGGGGGCGGTGGCGGCGCCGGTGCCTCGGCGGACGGGCGCGTCGCCGCACTGCGCCGCGGGGTCGGCACCTCGTCCACGTCGAGGAAGATCAGCTCGCCCTTCTTCGGCTTCTCCTCGGCGATGACTTCGCCGGTGACCATGCTGCGGCTCATGCGGCTCTTGCGCTGCGTGGCCACCTTCTCCTTCGCCTCGAACTCGGCGATGAGCTTCTCGACCTGCTCCTTCGCCTCCTTCGTGGTGGCCTGCGCGCGCGCCTGCTGGGCCAGCACCGTCCAGACCTCGTCCTGACCCGGCGTCATCTCCGCGAACTTCTTGAGCGCCTTGAACGCCTCCTCGATCTGCCCGGCCTTCTGCATCCGGCCCGCGTACTCCAGGAGGTTCTGCTTCGCCTCGGCGGCGAAGCCCTTCCTGGCGAACAGGATGCCGAGCTTGAGAAAAACCGATGCCCGACCCGGGCTGAGACGCTGCACCTTGTTGCAGAGCGCGATCGCCTGGTTCACCAGGCCGGCGTCCGCGTAGCGGTCCGCTGCGCGCTCGTAGTAGGTGATGGCGTTCGTCGTGTCGCCGGCCTTCAGGTAGGCATCGGCGGCACGCGTGTAGAGCGGGAGCTCGGTGTCGTCCTCCGGCGACTTCTCGAACTCCTCGATGGCCCTCACGAGGACTTCGATCGCCTTGGCCCACTGCTCCTTCTGCTCGAACTTCTTGGCCTGGTCCTTGTACTTCTCGAGACTCGCCATACGCCTCGTGGAACGCTAAGAGGGCAAAGGAGATAGCAGGCCGGAGCCCGAACCGGGTGAAGATAGGCCCCGCTCCGGCCCGTGACAAGCGCGTCCGCCCGCGTAAACCCGCCACGCGAGTGGCATTCCGTACCAGTAGCACAGCTCCCGGACGTCACGGCAGTCCCAGACCACGACGTCCGCCGGACCGCCCGCGACCAGCCTCCCCCGCTCCGCACCGAGTCCGAGCGCGTGCGCGCTGTTCACCGTCGCCGCGAGGAAGGCCTCCTCCGGCTGGAGCCGCGCCTGGCTCACGGCCAGGGCCAGGATGAGCGGGAAGTTCCCGGTCGGCGAGGAGCCGGGGTTGAAGTCGGTCGCCAGCCCCACGATGGCCCCGGCCTCCACCAGCGCGCGGGCCGGCGCCTGCCGCGCCTTGCCAAGGAAGATGAGCGTCCCGGGGAGGAGCACGGCGACGGTGTCGCTCGCCGCGAGCGCCTCCACGCCGCTCGGGGCGATCGCGCCGAGGTGGTCCGCCGACGCCGCGCCGAGCCGCGCCGCCAGCTCCGCCCCGCCCGCCGGATCCAACTCGTCGGCGTGGAGCTTGGCACGCAGGCCCAGGCGCTGCGCAGCGGAGAGGATCGCCTCGCTCTCGTCCAGGCCGAAGACCCCCGGCTCGCAAAAGATGTCGCAGAAGCGCGCGAGGTCCTGCGCCGCCACCGCCGGGAGCATCTCCTCGATGACCAGCCGCACGTAGGCGTCGCGCCGCGAGCGGTACTCGACCGGCACCTCGTGTGCGCCGAGGAACGTGGGGACGAGCGTCAGCGGGAGTTCTTCCGCCAGGCGACGCACCACCCGCAGCGCCTTCAGCTCGTGCTCCAGCGCGAGTCCGTAGCCCGACTTCACCTCGATCGTCGTCGTGCCGAGCGCGGTGATGCGGAGGAGCCGCTCCCGCGTGAGGGCGAGCAACTCCTCCTCGCCGCGCGAGCGGAAGTCCGCCACGGTCGAGAGGATGCCCCCGCCGGCGGCTGCGATGGACTTGTAGTCCTCGCCCCGCGCCCGCCGCGCGTGGTCGTCCAGCCGCGGCCTCCCGAAGACGGCGTGCGTGTGCGCATCCACGAGACCAGGGGTGACGAGGCGGCCCTCGCACCGGACGACGGCGGGGAGCCGGGAGCGGGGAGCGGGGAGCGTGTCCCCGCCGTGTTCCACGCTCCCGCCCTCCTGCTCTCCCGCCGTCCCGCCCTCGTGCGCCCAGTCCAGCACATCCCCGTCGGGCGCCAGCATCGCCACGCGCCCGTCCTCGACGCCCACGCCGACGCCGGTGCGCACGCCGAGGTGGTCCCAGGTGGGACGGCGAACGGGGCCCGCCTGAGCGGGCCCCGTCACGACCGCACCGGCGCCGACGAGCGCGAGCCGCGCCATCATCCCTCCATCATGGGCAGCCGCAGCCCGGCGCGGCGCGCCGTCTCGACGGCCAGCTCGTAGCCGGCGTCCGCATGGCGCACGACCCCGATGCCGGGATCGTTGGTGAGCACGCGCTCGAGCCGCCGCGCGGCGCCGTCCGTGCCGTCGGCGACGATGACCTGACCGGCGTGGAGCGAGTTGCCGATGCCGACGCCGCCGCCGTGGTGGAACGACACCCAGGAGGCGCCGCTCGCCACGTTCAGCATCGCGTTCAGGACGGGCCAGTCCGCGATCGCGTCGCTGCCGTCCCGCATCCCCTCCGTCTCACGGAACGGCGACGCGACCGAGCCGGTGTCGAGGTGGTCGCGGCCGATGACGATGGGCGCCGACAGCTCGCCGCGGCGCACCAGGCCGTTGAGGGCCGCGCCGAAGCGGGCGCGCGCGCCCTGCCCCAGCCAGCAGATGCGCGCGGGGAGACCCTGGAACGCCACGCGCGCCCGCGCGAGCGTGATCCACCGCCGCAGGTGCTCGTCCTCGGGGAACAGCTCCAGCACCAGGTCGTCGGTGCGCGCCAGGTCGCGCGCGTCCCCCGAGAGCGCCACCCAGCGGAACGGCCCCTTCCCCTCGCAGAAGAGCGGCCTCACGTACGCGGGGACGAAGCCGGGGAAGGCGAAGGCGTCGCTGACGCCGGCGTCGAGCGCGACGGTGCGGATGTTGTTGCCGTAGTCGAAGGTCACCGCGCCCTTGCGCATCAGGTCCAGCATGGCGCGCACGTGCACCGCCATCGAGGCGGTGGACCGCCGCACGTACTCGGCTGGGTCGTCACGCCGCAGCGCCGCCGCCGCCGCCAGGTCGAGCCCGGCCGGGATGTAGCCGTTGAGCGGGTCGTGGGCCGAGGTCTGATCGGTGAGCACGTCGGGCACGACGCCGCGCCGCACCAGTTCCGGCAGCACGACGGCGCAGTTCCCCTCCAGCCCCACGCTCAGCGCCCGGCCGAGCCGCTGCGCCTCGTCGCACCAGGCGAGCGCCTCGTCGAGCGACGCCGTCGCGCGGTCGAGGTAGCGGGTCTCGAGTCGCCGCTGGATGCGGTGCGGGTCCACCTCGACGCACACGATGACCCCCTCGTTCATCGTCGCGGCGAGCGGCTGCGCACCGCCCATCCCGCCGAGCCCGCCAGTCACCACCAGCCGCCCGCGCAGCGAGCCGCCGAAGTGCTGCCGCGCCACCGCACCGAAGGTCTCGTACGTCCCTTGGAGGATCCCCTGCGTGCCGATGTAGATCCATGAGCCGGCCGTCATCTGGCCGTACATGATGAGGCCCTGCCGCTCCAGCTCGCGGAAGACGTCCCACGTGGCCCAGCGGCCCACCAAGTTGGCGTTGGCGATCAGGACGCGGGGCGCATCCTCGTGGGTGCGAAACACGCCGACCGGCTTGCCGCTCTGCACCAGCAGCGTCTCGTCGCCGCCGAGGGTGCGCAGCGAGCGGACGATGGCGTCGAACGCCTCCCACGACCGCGCCGCGCGTCCGGTGCCCCCGTACACGACCAGGTCCTCCGGCCGCTCGGCGACGGCGGGGTCGAGGTTGTTCATCAGCATCCGCATCGCGGCTTCCTGGATCCAGCCCTTGCAGGAGAGCGCGGGTCCGCGGGGCGCTCGGACGGTCCGGGGAGGAGTGGCGACGGTGGGCATGAATGCAAGATAAGGCGTGAGGCGTGAGGGGTGATAGGTGACTAGGCGATGGCCGACAGGGGCAGGTGACGGGTCCCTCCCCCATCACCCACCCCTGTCTCCCGCCACCCGGCCCCTCATCGCCGCTCACCTCTCGCGCAGCAACTCCGGATTCCCCCGGTCCGGCTGGTACGACCAGTCCAGGATCACGTACGTCGGCGTGACGGCACGTACCCAGACCCCGCCGTAGCGCAGGAAGCCGTCGCCGGGCGACATCTCGAACACGTAGCCGTGCAGCGGGGTCGCGGCGACCGGCGAGGTACCGTAGCCGGAGACCGGCGCGATGTCGATCTCCGTCAAGCCGTCGAGCATCCCGCCCGGATACTCCATCACCCGCGTGCCCGCGCGCACCGGCGTGAAGGACACCACCCCGCCGCTGCTCGTCACCGTGAAGTCCGGCGTCGTCGCGCTGCCGGCGGGGACAACCACGGCCAGCTCCGCCGGCCCCGCAATGCCGTCGTTGTTGGCGTCCACCCAGAACCGGAAGCCGGATTGCGTCGGGTCGGCGGTCGTCGTGTACAGCACCAGGCGGCGCCCGTCCGGGCGCGGCGTGTCGTAGCGCAGCGGCGACCAGAGGCTCTCGAACCCCTCGATCGTCACCGCCGAGATGCCGAAGCACCGCGGCACGCCGTTGGCCAGCGCCGCCGCCAGGAACGTCGGGGCGACGGTCGTCCCCTCCAGCGACCAGGCCGTGCCGCAGAGGCCCCGGTCCAGGTCGTACGCCGCGCTGTACACGCGGTAGTGCGCGAACCCGTTCGGGTCCGCCTGGTAGGCGTTGTCGGGCCACTCGAGGTGAATCGCGCTGTTCAGCGAGACGCTCACCAGACCGCCGGGCGCGGGGAGCCGCAGCCGCTCGTCCACCACGACGCTGGCCGAGCCATCCGACTCGAGCCCGCTCTCGGACTCCGCGGTGACGAAGTACTCCAGGTGCGGCACGCCGTCGTCGTGGAAGCTCGGCGACGTGGTCGAGCCGCGCAGGCCGAACGACTGGTTGGTGGCCCCACGGGAGTACACGTGGTACACCGCGAGGTTCGGCGCATCCACCGGATTCCAGCGCAGGACGATGCCGCGCGGCGCATACGGATCACCCGACGGCTCGAGCTGGTAGGTGAGGCCCGTGGGTGCCGGCGGCGCCTCGTCCACGTACACGATCTCGTCGGCGCAGGCGGCGAGCCCCGCCAGGGCGAGCATCGATGCGACCTTCAGGGTCCTGCGCATATGAGCTCCGGAAAAGGAGTCCACTCAGCCCACGAGCACGAGCTGTGCCGCACCTGGACGACATCGCCAACCGCTTGCGTGA
The DNA here is from genome assembly GCA_964383975.1 of uncultured Gemmatimonadales bacterium. Classification (GTDB taxonomy): domain Bacteria; phylum Gemmatimonadota; class Gemmatimonadetes; order Gemmatimonadales; family JACORV01; genus DASXPG01. The sequence goes on from CAYLJK010000047.1 coordinate 8,272, forward strand.
CAAGCACTTGCACGTATCGGGGCGGCACGGCCCCGGTCGCCGGCGTGTCCTCCGCAGGGGACAGCAGTGCGTCCGCCTAACGGATGTTGCGCTGGTCGTACTCGAACTTCAGGTCGGGCTCGTCGGTGAGGACGATCGAGAAGTTGAAGAGGAAGTTGCCGTTCGGGGATCGCACGAACGTGAACATCGCCCGCCAGTCGTGCAGCGTGCGGTCGAGCCGCAGCACCTGCTCGGCGAACTGGCCGGTCGTGAAGTTGTACGACGTCTGCCAGGCCACCGACCAGTGCCGCGTGGGCGAGAAGGTGACGGTGCCCGACAGCATCGAGTTCGTCGTCGAGGTCGCGCCGGGCCGTGCCGCCGCGTTCGGCGCGGGGCGCTGCCGCTGGAGCGAGAAGTTGAGCGAGGCCTGGAGGCTGCCGCCGGCCATGCGGCCCAGCCGGTCCACGGAGGTGAACGAGGTGGCGAGCGGACCGCGCTGGTACGCCGTGGCGAAGTCGCGGCCCGCCTCCGTGGGCGAGCGCTCCGGGAGGCTGTCGGCCGCGGCCGGCCGCTGCTGCCGCGCCGGCTCGGCACCGCCGAGCCCGAGGAGGCGCCGCAACGCCGAGACGGTCCCCGCGCCGATGGAGAAGCCGGTCGTGACGCTCGTCAGGTACGGGGCGAACCGCGCCGAGTCGTAGCCGACCGGCCCGTCCCAGAGGTCGTGCGCGATCCGGAGCGAGAAGCCGCGGATGAGGTCCGAGCTGAGGGTGTTCCCCCACTGGTCGGTGGTCCAGCCGCTGCGGCCCGGGAGCCTGGCCTGCTCGAAGTCGTAACCGATCGCGTCGGACTGGATCGAGAGGAGCTTCAGCTTGCGCCCCTCGGGGGGCGGGGCGTCGGCCGGTGCGGTCGCGGTGTCCCCGGCCGGGCGGGCCGGCGGCCGAAGCTTGGCCTCGAAGTTCTGCGAGAGGCCGATGCTGAGCGTGTGCCGCGCGGGTTGGCGCAGCGTCGCGGGAAGCTGCCCGCGGTTGGCCGCGCGCGCGTAGGCCTCGGGGACGTCTGCGGCGGGGCTGTACGCCCACGTGAGGCCGGGGGCGACGGCGTGGCGGATGCGGGTCACGGGTCCCGCGCCGGGGAACAGCCCGAAGAACGTCGGCGCGACGCCGACCTGGAACTGGAAGCGCTTCCCCTGGCTAACGTAGGCGCCGTCGGTGAACTGGTTGCGGAGAAAGTACGGGCCGGAGCCCGTGTTCACCATCTGGACCGCGGGCTGCACGTTCCACGTCCCCTGGAAGACCGCCGGGAGGCCCACGCCCACCGACCAGTCCACGCCGGTCTGGAAGCTCTCACCCCACGTGCGGACCACCAGGACCGAGTCCGTCGGGCCCGTGTGGACCCAGGACGTCTCGCGGGAGCGGGCGCTGCTCCACTGGTCGCTGATGCTGAAGGCGTTGCTCAGCTCCCAGCGCCCGATGCGCAGCGGCGAGGCGATGTTGATCTGCGTGTTCCGGGAGTCGAGCAGCAGGCTGTCCCGGGTGGCGGGCCCGGTGGGGACGGCGACGGGCGTGCCGGTGTTGGAGCGCAGGCTGTTCGTGAGGCTGAAGGACGGCGACCACGTGAGCCAGGACGCGAGCGCGATGGGGCTCGGCGCGAAACTCACGGTCGGGAAGGTGGTCGAGACCTCGGGCTTGTCGAGCGCCTGGGTGCGGCTGCCGCCGAGGCTCAGCACGCCCCAGTCGAAGCGGCGCGAGTAGTTGAGGCGGCTGTCGATCGTCCCGACGGAGAGGACCGGGTCCACCGCGTTGTTCGAGATGACGCGCGAGCTGGTCGCGTAATCGATGTTGGCCGTCAGCTGGCTGCGCAGCGAGAACTGCTGCTGGTGGCTCCAGGAGATGCGGCGGCTGGACGCACCGCCGGCCTCGCGGAACTCCATCCAGTTGATGCCGCCCGCGAGGAAGCGGTCGAGCCAGCGGTAACGGAACCGCCCGTTCAGCGACGTGAAGCGCGCGGGGAACCAGTCGAGCGCCACCTGCGCGTCCATGTAGTCGCTGATCGCGAAGTAGTACCCGATGTTGGCGACGTGGCGCTGGTAGTCGGTCGAGAAGCGGACGA
>CAYLJK010000048.1:0-213 GCA_964383975.1 uncultured Gemmatimonadales bacterium
CACCACAAGCTGGCCAACTTCGACGTGTACTCGTACCCAGGGCTCGGCAGCTACCTGTTCGCCGTGTTCGGGACGACGCTCGCGGTCCTGCTGGTCCTCGACTGGCGGGCGCGGCGGCGGGCGGCGGCGTGATCGCCGCCGCGCTCCTCGCCCTCGCCGCGGACACCGTGCGCGTGGCGGCCGGCGAAGCCGGCGCGCTCGCGCGCGCGGTGG
>CAYLJK010000048.1:223-10327 GCA_964383975.1 uncultured Gemmatimonadales bacterium
CGCCGCGCGGGGCCGCGCGTGGGCCGCGCCGCGGGCGGGGAGCGTCGTGGTGGCGGGAGCGGGACCGCACGCCGGACCGCTCACGCTGGACCGCCCGCTGACGCTGCTCGGCGCGCCCGGCGCCGTGCTGCGCGGCCCCGGCGCCGGGACGGTGGTCATCGTGACCGCGCCCGGCGTGCGGCTCGCCGGCCTGACCATCGAGCACGGCGGCGCCGACACCGACCGGGATGACGCGGGGGTCAAAGTCGCCGCGCCCGACGCCGTCCTCGAGGACCTGGATATCCGGGACGTCCACCACGGCATCTACCTGCTCGAGGCGCCGCGCGCCGTCATCCGCCGCGTGCGCATCCAGGGCCGCGCCGGGCGCGACGCCAACGCGCGCGGCGACGGCATCCACTTCTTCTGGTCGCCGCTCGCCGTCGCCGAGCAGGTCGAGATCGCCGACGTCCGCGACGGGCTCTTCTTCCAGTACAGCGACTCGACGCTGGTGCGCGGGACGAGCGTCACCCGTTCCCGCTACGGCCTGCACTACATGTTCTCCAACGGCAATCGCTTCGAGGGGAACCGCTTCACGCACTGCACGGCGGGGTCGTCCATCATGAACTCGCGCGACGTCGTGGCACGGGACAACGTGTTCGCCTGGAACCGCGGGGTCGCCGCCTCCGGCCTCCTGCTCCAGTCGGTGCAGGGCACGGTCCTCGAGGGCAACGCCTTCGTCGGGAACGCCACGGGCCTGTACGTGGACGGCGCCGTGGGCGGTGTGCTACGGGACAACCTCGTGGCCGACAACTTCGTCGGCCTCCAGCTCTTCCCCAGCTCCCGCGGCAACCGCATCACCGGCAACCATCTGGTCCGCAACAGCTACGCAGCGACGGGCAGCGCCGCGGACAGCCGCCTCTGCGTGGACGGCCGCGGGAACCGGTGGGACGACGACCGCGGCTGGGACCTGGACCGCGACGGGGTGCACGACGCGCCGTACTCGCCGGCGACGCCGCTCACCGAGGTTTCCCGGGAGCGCCCGGCCCTGCGGCTGTTCCTGCACAGCCCCGCGGCGGCGGTGCTGGCCTGGGCCGAGCGCACGCTCCCCGTCTTCACGCTCCAGGCGGTGGTGGACAGCTGCCCGCTCGCCGCCACCGATGCGGCCGTGCCCCCGCTCCCCGCCCTGCCACCGGTGGGCGCCGGGCCGCCGCGGGCGGGACGCCTCGCCGCCGGCTCGCTCGTCCTCCTCGGGCTGGCCGGCCTGGCGCTCGCGCGGCCGCGGGAGGGCGCGTGATCGCGCTCCATGGCGTGACCAAACGCTACGGGACCCGGACGGCTCTGCGTGCCCTGGACCTGGACGTACAGGGAGGCGAGGTGGTCGCGCTCGTCGGCCCCAACGGCGCGGGCAAGTCCACCGCGCTCCGCATCGCCGTGGGGATCGTCCGGCCCGACGCGGGCCGCAGCCGCATCAACGGGTTCGACGTCGGGCGCCAACCCGAGCAGGCGCGCGCCCTCGCCGGGTACGTGCCGCAGCGGCTCGCCCTTCCCGAGCACGTCACGGTGCACGATCTCTGCCGGCTGGTGGCGGGGCTCCGCGCGGTCCCGACCGACGAGGCGTTCGGCGCGCTCGCCGACGTGGCCCTCGGCGACCGCCGCGCCTCACGGGTGCGCGACCTCAGCGGCGGCCAGCGGCAGCGCCTGGCGCTGGCACTCGCCCTCGTCGGCCGGCCCCGCGCCCTGGTGCTCGACGAGCCGTCCATCTCCCTCGACGCCGACGGCGCCGAGATCGTCTGCGCCGCCATCGCGGCGGCCCGCGCCCGCGGCGCCGCGGTGCTGTTCGCCTCCCACCACCTGCATGAGGTCGCCGCGCTGGCCGACCGCGTGGTGGTGGTGGTCGAGGGCGAGCGCCGCGCCGAGGCCGGGGCGGCGGCGCTCACCGACGCCACCGCATTCGAGACCTTCTATCGCGGCGCGCTGCGCCGCCGGAGCGCCGATGCGTCGTGACCTGCTCTGCCTCGCCGTGGCGCTCGCCGCCGGGTGCACCCAGCCGACCGACCGCCCGGCGGCCCTCAGCTACGGCGCGGTCGCGTGCGACTACTGCCGGATGACCATCGCCGCCGAAACCCACGCCGCGCAGGTGACGCGCCCGCGCGGCTCACCGCGCGCCTTCGACGAACCCGGCTGCCTGGTGCGGTTCGCCGCCCAAAGCGGCCTGGCGGCCGACGAGCGCGCGTGGGTGCATGCCCCGGCCGGCTGGCTGGACGCACGCCGCGCCTGGTACGCGGTGCCGGACGCGCCGTCGTCCGGCATGATGTACGGGGTCACCGCCCACGCCGACAGCGCGGGCGCCGCGGCGGCCCTGCGCGGCGGCGGCCGGGTCGCGCGCTTCGACGCCCTCGTGCGGGACGCGCGGCGGTGAGCGCGGCGGCGGCGGGCGTGCCCCATGTCGTCGTTTCCGCCGCCGACCCGGCGCCGGCGCCCCGCGCGCGCTCTCTCCTGGCGCTCGCCCGCTACGAGCTTGCCGCGGACGCGCGGGGCCGCACGCTCCCCGCGTTCACCGCCGGGTTCGCGCTCGCCGCGCTCGCCATCGCGCTCTCCGGCCTCTCGGCCGGCGGTAGCCTCGCCGTCCAGGGGTTCGGACGCACCTCCATCTCGCTGCTCCAACTCACCATCTGGGTCGTCCCGCTGGTCGCGCTCACGACCGCCGCGATGGCCGCCGCCGACGGCTACGAGATGGAGCTGCTAGCCGCGCAGCCCGTCTCGCGCGGGACGCTCGTCGTGGGCCGCGCGCTCGGGCGGTTCCTCGGGCTCGCGCTCGCCCTGTGCGTCGGCTACGGCCTCGCCGGCCTGATCATCGCCGCCGGCGCCGGCGTCGGCGACGCCTGGCGCTTCCTCGGCCTCGTCGGCGTCGCCCTCCTGCTGGCGGCGGTCTCCACCGCCCTCGGCACGCTCGGCGGGGTGCTCGCCCGCACCCGTGCCCGCGCGCTCACCGCGGCCTTCGCGCTCTGGTTCGCGTGCACGATCGGGCTCGACCTGCTCGCGATCGCGCTGCTCGCCGCCCTGCCGCGCGCGGAGTTGACGCGGGCGCTCGCCGCGCTGCTCCTGCTGAACCCGGTCGGGGCGGCCCGGACCCTGGGGGTCGCGCTGTTTGCCGTCGATGCGGTGGCGGGACCGCTCGGCGCGGCGTTGCGGCGCGTCCTTGGTCCGGCCGGAGGCGCCGTGCTCGTGGCCGGGCTCCTCGCCTGGACGGCCGTGCCGATCGCCGCCGCGGCCCGCGCCTTCTCCCGCCGCGACCTGTAGGACCGCGCTCCCCAGCGGCGACGCGGCGCCCTCACCCTGCGCCGCCCCGCGGCGTAGCTTCCCCCGATGCGGCAATCCACCCTGCACGGCCTGATCGCCCGGGACCTCCGGGCGGCGGCGGACCGCACCCGTGCGCTGGCCGGGGACCTCGGCGAGGCGCAGCTCAGTTGGACGCCGCCCGACGGGTCCTGGGGCGTCGGCCACGTCTTCGAGCACCTCGTGGTGACGAACGCAACCTACGACGCGCCGCTCGAAGCCCTGCTCGCCCGGACCGACCTCCCGCCCGCGCGGGCCGACACGATGGTCCGGCCAGCGCTGTGGGGCCGGTTCCTGCTGACCTCGATGCGGTCGCCCCGCCGCATGCCCTCGCCGAAGGCGTTCCGGATTGGACCGGTGCCGAGGCCGGACGTGGTGGGCGCGTTCCTCGAAAGCCTGGGCCGGCTGGAGGGATACCTGGCGCGCGCGGCGCCCTGGGACTGGAGCCGGATGCGGCTCGCGTCGCCCGCGGCGTGGTTCGTGCGCTACACCATCGGCGACGCCTTCGCGATCTGCGCGGCGCACGCCCTGCGGCACCTCGACCAGGTCGAGCGGATCCGCGCGCGGCCTGACTTCCCGCGCTAGCGCCTCCGGGGCTGCGCCGCCTCGGCGTCCACCGCCCGCCGCACCGCCGCCGCCCGCTCCAGGAACCGGTCCACACTCCCGGCAACCACGAGTGAGGCGGGCGCCGCCTTGAGCGTCGCGTGGACGGCCACCACGCCGCCGTCGAACTCCTCCCCCGCTCTCGCGAGCACCGCCCCGAGGCCCACGAGCACGGCGACGGCCACCGCCGCCCGCGACGCGCGCACCCGCGGGGGCTGCGCGGTGGCGAGCCCGAGGTGGAAGTAGAACAGCACGGCGAGGAGCACCGCGGCGACGACCAGGCCGAGGTTGGTCGTGTGGCGCTCGACCGCCAGGAGGAACCCGATCCAGTCGAGGATCAGGCCGACGACGGCGAGGACGAGGCCGCACAGCCACACCAGGGCGAGGTGCGCGACGAAGGCGGGCCGGTGGATCGCGATGCGGCCGGCCAGCGCCCAGATCCCGGCCCACAGCGCCGTGACCGCGAGCACGGCGACGGCGCCCCCGACCAGCGGCGTCAGCCGGTCGTCGCTGGTCCGGGCGAGCCAGAGCGACACCAGCGTCAGAGCGAGCCCCGTACCGACGACGCCGAGGGCGGTGCGCGGGCCGGCGAGGTGGGCCAGCAGCCCCGACTCCCGCTGCAACGGGAGCGCGGCGGGAACCGGGTACGAGGCCGGGACGACCCGGACCGTTGTGCTGCCGATGCCCACGGTCGTCGGGCCGGCGCACGGGACCCGCGGCGTGCGCCGGCCGTCGGCGACGAGCCCGTTGACCGAGCCCGAGTCCTCCACGACGAGGACCCCCGACTCATCCTGCACCAGCCGTGCGTGCACCGGGTCGGCGTGGCGGTCGTCGAGGATGACGTCGCAGGTCCACGCGCGCCCGATGGTGGCCGGGAGCGCGGCGACCGGGACCCGCTGCACCACGGTGCCGCGGCGGTCGAGCACCTCGATCACCGCCAGCCGGTCCACCGGATCGCCCCCAGGTAGCGCCGCGCGACGGTGAGCGCGTTCTCGAACGAGACGCCGGCCATCGTGATCGTCGAGAGGACACCGGCGTCGCTCCGGCCCAGCGTGGCCGCGCGCACGACCACGTCATAGAGCCCCGGCAGCCGCCGGTAGCGGCGGGCGCAGAGCACGACCTTCAGCACGGCGCCCTGCTGCCGCACGTTGCCGCTGCGGCACCGGTAGCCCGTCACCTGCTCGTCCCCCTCCCGCTCCAGCTCCCAGTCGTGCGGGAGCGAGCGGAAATGCTGGGCGAGCAGCGACGTGAACTGGAAGCGGTTGAGCCGCGTGCTGGTGTACGCCTCGTGTTCGAACTCGACGATCCCCGACGACTGGTCCGCCGTGATGAAGACATCGTCCCCGGTGGTGCAGTAGTGGTGCACCACCTCCCAGGGGCGGTCGTCGCGGCGGTCCGCCTCGCCCCAGCAGTTGAAGACGTCGGTCGGGCGGGTCGGCAGACGCCAGCCGCCGAGCACGACGGTCGGCGTGGAGTCAGCGAGCAGCGAGCGGAGGTACGTGTCCTGGTACGCGAGGAGCTGGCGGCCGACGTCCCCGAGGAGCGAGTCCACCGGCCGGTCCGGCGCGACGAGCGCGCGGTGCAGCAGGGCCGCGGCGTCCTCCACCGGGACGAGAAAGCCCTGCTCGTTCCCCGCCGTCGCCACGTTCACGCCGACGACGTGCCCATCGAGGGTGATCGTCGGGCCGCCGCTCATCCCGGGGTTGATCGCGCCGGTGAAGTGCATGCGAGGGTAGAGGGTGTGGGGGAGCCGCCCGTTGTACGTCCCCTCGACGATCGCGATGCCGAGGTCACCCGGGTGCCCGAGCGACCAGAGCCGCTGGCCCTGCACCACGACCGTGCCGTCCAGCGCGAACCAGCGGGCCGGACGGAGCCGGCTCGCGAGCACCGCCAGGTCGTGCACCGCGTCCACGGCGACCACGCGCACCGGTTGCGCCGTCCCGGTGCCGTCGAGCAGCTCGGCGCGGTAGCGCCCGGGCCGGTGGACCAGCCCCGCGACGACGTGGTAGTTGGTGAGCAGGTGGCCCTGCGGCGTCACGAAGAACGCCGTCCCGGTGACCTCCTTCGCCTCCGCGCCCGCTTCCACCACTTGGATCTTCACCACCTCCGCGGCGTAGCGGCGGAAGACGCGGGGCGTCTCGCCCCCGTCCGACGACTCGGCGGGCGGCGCCGCCGGGCGCGGCCGCTGCACGGCGACGAGTACCGGCGCGGCCGCCGCCAGGGCCGCGAGGGCCAGCGGCCGGGCGTCAGGCCAGCGCACGACGGATCGCCGCGACCAGCTCCGCGGGACGGTAGGGCTTCTGGATGAAAGGGACGCTTTCGCCGTCCACCTGCGGGAGCGTGTCCGCCTCGGTGTAGCCGCTCGACAGAATGATCCGCAGGTCGGAGCGGAGCCGCCGCAGCTCCTGGAGCGTCACGGGCCCGCTCATGTCGGGCATCGTCATGTCGAGGAGCACGAGGTCCACGGCTGCCGGCCGCTCGCGCACGATGCGCAGCGCCTCCACGCCACCCTCCGCGACCACGACGGCGAAGCCCTCGCGCTCCAGGACCTTGCGGGCCACCGATCGCACGGTCGCCTCGTCGTCCACCACGAGCACGGTGGCGCCGGCCGACGCGCTCCGCGCCGCGGCCACAGCCCCGGGCGCCTCGGCGCGCACGGGGACGGGCGCGGCGGGGAGGAGCACGCGCATGGCGGTCCCGGTCCCCGGCGCGCTCGTCACCTTGATGGCCCCGCGGTGCGCCCGCACGATGCCGAGGACCGCGGCGAGGCCCAGGCCGCGGCCGGTGAACTTGGTGGTGAAGAACGGGTCGAAGATCCGCGCCTGCGTGGCCGGATGCATGCCGTGGCCGTCGTCCTGCACCTCGATGAACAGGTACTCCCCCTCCTCCGCGCTCGTCCCCAGCTGGGTGTCCGCCAGCCATGCCCGGTCGGCGTGCTGCTGGCCGGTGCGCACGACGATCCGGCCCGGGCTCATCCCGATCGCCTCGGCGGCGTTGGTCACCAGATTCATCACGATCTGGCGGACTTGGGACGGGTCGGCGTCGGCGGGCGGGAGGCCGGGCGTCAGCGAGAACTCGATCCGCGCCGTCTTCCCGGCGGCGGCCGCCAGCAACTCGCGCATGTCCTCGACGAGGCGCGAGAGCTCGATCGGCTCGGTGGCGACGGCGCCTTTCCCCGCGTAGGCCAGCAGCTGCCGCGTAAGGTCCGCCGCGCGCACCGCCGCGTCCTCGATGGCCACGACCGCGTCCCTCACGGGCGAGTCGTCCGCCAGCTCCTGGAGCGCGAGGCCGGCGTTGCCGATGATGGCGACGAGCAGGTTGTTGAAGTCGTGCGCCAGCCCGCCCGACATCGCCCCGAGCGACTCGAGCTTCTGGGCCTGGAGCAGCTTGGCCTGCACGCGGCGCCGCTCCTCCTCAGCCAGTTCGCGCTCGACCATCTCCTGCTGGAGCCGGCGGTTCGCCTCCTCGAGGTCCCGGGTCCGGTCTGCGACGCGCCGCTCCAACTCCTCGTTGGCGCGTCGCATCGCCTCCTCCATCCGCTTGCGCTGGAAGTACTCCGGGATGGTGAACGGCGTGGCGCCGGTGCCGCGGTGCCGCGTCTCGGCGCCGCCGTGCTCCGCGACGTAGCGCGCGAGGTGCTCCTCGATGCGGTGCGGCGGCGCCATCAGGAACCGGCAGCCCACGTCCCCGCGCGCGCGGCACTCGACCTCCACCGCGACCAGCGGGATGCGGAAGCTCTCCTCGCACCAGCCCGACGAGTACCCGGCGTTCATCCAGCAGACCGGGAACTCGGTGCGCCGTCCGCGCCGGATCCACGCGTCGGCCTCGAACGAGAACGGGTGCGCGTAGCGCAGGAAGTAGCTGTCGTCCGGTGCCGGGCGCGACGACCCGTCAATGGCCACGAACGCCCACCCCGCGTACGCGAAGTGCACCGGCCCGGCCGACAGGCGGTCCACCGGGTCCACCACCGACATCTTTTCGTGGAAGGCGCGCGCGTCCGCCCGGCCGATCGAGTGGGCGAGGTCGTAGACCAGGTTCCGGGCGACGCTCGCCGCCTGCTCCGCCCCCTGGTCCGCGTAGAGCGACGTGACGAGGTCGAAGAACTCGACGGAGAGCGATGCCGCGCGCACCAGCACGTAGCGCTCCCCGGAGATGACGACGCTCGCCGTCTCCGGATCCTCGAGGCGGTCGCCGAAGTAGCGGCGGACGAACTCCTGCGCGCGCCGGAAGACGGGGGCGAGGGCCTCCGGGACGGCGACCGTCCGGAGCGGTTCGTCGGCGTGCGGTTCGCGCATCGGCCTCCCAGGGTATTGTGCCGAGCGGGCGGCCATCCGTCCAGAGGCGGACCGGCCGGCTTGCCCTCCGCGCGCGGTCGGCGTAGGATGGCGGGCGGAAGGAGGCGACCGTGTCCTCGCCCGATGCCGTGCCGATCCCGCGCCGCGACTTCCTCAGGGTCGGCGGCGCCGCCGCCGCCGGCGCCCTCGCCGGCGGCCTCGTGCCCGCCCCCGCCCGCGCCCTCCCGCCGCTGCCGAACAACCCCGCGACCGAACCCGCGATGCCGACCCGCAACCTCGGCCGCACCGGCTTCCGCGTGGGCATCTTCTCACTGGGCGGTCAGGCGGCGGTCGAGCGCCCCAACAACGAGGCGGTGGCCGTCCCGATCGTCGAACGGGCGCTGGACCTCGGCATCAACTACGTGGACACCGCCGCGGCGTACGGCGGGCCGCAGCGCTGGAGCCAGCGTTACATCGGCGAGGTGATGGCGCGCCGGCGCCGCGAGGTGTTCCTCGCCTCCAAGACGAACGACCGCACGCGCGACGGCTCGCTGCGGCTGCTTGAGGAGTCGCTGCGCCTGCTGCGCACCGACCACCTCGACTGCTGGCAGCTGCACAACGTGTCGCGGATGGAGCAGGTGGAGCAAATCTTCGCCCCCGGCGGCGCCATCGAGGCGCTCACGCAGGCGCGCGACCAGGGGATGGTGCGGTTCCTGGGCGTCACCGGCCACGCCGATCCGGCGGTGCTGATGGAGGCGATCCGCCGCTTCCCCTTCGACACGGTGCTGATGGCGCTGAACGCCGCCGACCCGCATCGGTTGCCGTTCCAGGAGCAGTTGCTTCCGTTCGCGGTCGAACGGCAGATGGGGATCATCGGGATGAAGCTGCCCTCGCGCGGGCGCATCCTGTCGTCGTTCTCGCCCGCGGCCCCGGCGCCGCCCGACCAGTGGGCCGGCGGCTCGCAGGCCGGGACGCTCACCATCCGCGAGGCGATGTACTACACGCTCAGCTTCCCGGTGAGCACCGTCATCGTCGGTTGCGACTCCATCGCACAGCTCGAGGAGGACGTTCGGCTCGCGGCGGCGTTCACGCCGCTCAGCCAGGCGCAGCTCACCGCGCTGAGCGCGCGCACCGCGCCGATCGCGCGGCAGGCGCTGTTCTTCAGATCCTGGACTTGATGTCCCACCGCGGGCCCGGACACACCGGCGCACCGGCACGGTGATCCGGCGCGGCCCCGCGGCGGTGCGCCAATGCCCGCTCACCCCAGCCCGTCCATCACCATGCGCGCCTCCTTCTGCCTCGTCACCCTCGCCTGCCTGGCGCCCGCGGCCCTCCCGGCCCAGCGCCAGCGCCCACGGCCCGCTCCCGCCGCCGACACCGCGCGGGGCGACAGTACGCCGGTCCGTGACTCCCTGAGCCGCTTCGTCGAGGCGACGCCGTTCCGGCACCTCGGCCCCGCGGCCTACCGCGGCCGCGTGACGGCGATCGCCGTCCCGCGCTCGACCGAACCGCGGCCGCGGACGATCTACATCGGCGCCGCCGGCGGCGGCGTCTGGAAGACGGTCAACGGCGGCATCACCTGGCAGAACGTCTCGAGCGGCCTCGGTTCCGAGACCATCGGCGACCTCGCCGTCGCGCCGAGCGATTCGTCCATCGTCTGGGCCGGCACGGGCGAGAAGAACTCGCTGCGCTCGCAGTTCTGGGGCGACGGCGTGTACAAGAGCACCAACGGCGGGCGGTCGTGGACCCGGATGGGCCTCGCCGACAGCCGCACCATCGGGATGCCCGATTTCGATGAAGGCTCGGTGACCATCACCCAGCTCCAGGCCCTGCGAGCCTGCAAGAACGCGGGCATCCCCGTGCCCAAGGAGGTCATCGACAAGTTCTTCCATCACCCCGAATCCCTGCTGGT
>CAYLJK010000049.1:0-10267 GCA_964383975.1 uncultured Gemmatimonadales bacterium
GGTCCTCCATCGTCACCAGGCCGGCCGTGCCGCCGAACTCGTCCAGCACGATGGCCATGTGCGTCTTGCGGAGCTTCATGTCGGCGAGCACGTCCTCGACCTCGCGCGAACCGGGGACGAAGTGCGCGGGGCGCAGCAGCGGCTCGAGCGAGGCCGGCGGGTCGCCGCGGCGCAGGGCGGCGAGCACGTCCTTGGCGTGCACGATCCCGGTGACGTCGTCGAGCGAGTCGCGATAGACCGGATAGCGCGACCGCCCGGCCCGGGCCACCTGGTCGGCCGCCTCGGTCAGCGTGGCGCCGACGCGCAGGGCGACCACGTCGGTGCGCGGGGTCATGACCTCGCGCGCGTTCTTCTCCGAGAACTCGAAGACGCCGGCGAGGAGCCGGGCGTCGTCGCGGTCAATGGCGCCGGCCCGCTGCCCCTGCTCGACGAGCATCCGGATCTCCTCCGGGGAGTGCACCCGCTCCCGCTCGGTCGGCGCCCGCAGGCCGAGCAGCCGGAGGGTCAGGTTCGCGGTGCCGTTGAGGAGCCAGATGAACGGGTTGGTCGCGATCGCGAAGGCGATCAGGGGGCCGGCCACCCAGCGGCTCACCAGCTCCGGGTAGAGCAGCGCGAGCGCCTTGGGCGTCAGCTCCCCGAGCACGATGTGGAGGAAGCTGATGAGCCCGAACGCGAGGGTGGTCGCCACGCCGTGCGTGACGACCGTGTCCAGCGGGGACGGCAGCCGGGCGAACAGGCCGGCGAGCGCCTCGGCCAGCGTGGCCTCGCCGACCCACCCGAGCCCCAGGCTCGTGAGGGTGATGCCGAGCTGCGTCGCCGAGATGTACTTGTCGAGGTGCTGGATGGCGTGGCGGGCGAACTTGGCTTTCGCGTCGCCCCGCCGTATCATGGCTTCAATGCGGGTCCGGCGGGCGGCGACCAGCGCGAACTCGGCGGCGACGAAGAACGCGTTGCCGAGGACGAGGAGCGCGACCGCGCCGAAGCGGAGGAGGGTGGAGCCCGCGTCCATGGTGTCGTCCCCAAGCTACACGGCGGCGGAGTGAACCGCACGGCGGCGCCGGCCCTGGCGGAGCCGTGCAACCACCGGCCGGCGCGGCGCTCGACCACGCGCGCGCTCCGCTTCGCGCTGGCGGTCACGCTGGCCTTCGCCGGGGTCGAGGTCGTGGGCGGGCTGGTGGCGCGGTCCCTGGCGCTGCTCGCCGACGCCGGCCACATGGTCACCGACGCGGCCTCCCTGACCCTATCGCTTTTCAGCGCCTGGGTCGCGTCGCGCCCCGCCACCGCCCGCAAGACGTACGGATGGTACCGGGTCGAGATCCTCGCGGCGTTCGTCAACGGCGTGTTCCTCATCGGCATCACGGCGTGGATCGTCGTGGAGGCGCTGGGCCGGCTGCGCGAGCCGGCGGCGGTGCGCCCGGAGGTCATGCTGCCCGTCGCGGTGGCCGGCCTCCTGGCCAACCTGGTGGCGGTGGTCGCGCTCCACCGCGCGCGCGGCGAGAGCCTCAACGTGCAGGGCGCCTACCTCCACGTGCTGGGAGACGTGCTCGGCTCCGTCGGCGCGATCGCCGCGGGGGCCGTCATCGCCGTGACCGGCTGGACCCGGGCCGACCCGCTGGTCTCGATGGCGCTGGCCGCGCTGCTGCTGATCGGGGCATGGCGGCTCGTCGTCAGGTCGGTGGACGTGCTGCTCGAGGCGGCTCCCGCGCACGTGCCGGTCCCGGAGCTGGAGACGGCGATCGCCGCCGTGCCGCACGTGGCCGGGGTGCACGACCTGCACGTCTGGACGGTGAGCGACGGAATGGTCGCGATGAGCGCGCACGCCGCCGTGCCGGAGCCGGAGCGCCACCAGGAGGTGCTGGAGGAGATCACCCGCCGCGCGCGCAGCTTCGGTATCCAGCACGTCACGGTGCAGCTGGAGCGGGAGAGGGTGTGTGCGGAGGTGATGGGTGATCGGTGATGCGGTGAGGGGTGAGGGGGGCGTGGCGGGGCGGTATCGAAGGCCACCTCTGCGGACCTTCACCTGATCACGCATCACCCGTCACCCGTCACTCCTGGAGCGCCCATGCAGCGCCGCACCTTCGTCCAGTCCGGTCTCGCGTTGAGCGCCGCGGCGTGCGCCCCGGCGCTTCGCGGTGCGCCGCGGGCCGGCGCCCCGGTCCTGAGGCCCATCCGCCTGGCTAGCAACGAGAACCCGCTCGGCCTCTCGCCGGCGGCGCGGCAGGCGGCCCTGGCCGCGCTCGCGGAGGGGAATCGCTACCCGCGGGAGGCGCGCCAGCAGCTGCTGGAGGCGGTGGCCGCGAAGCACGGCGTCCCCGCCGACCACGTTCAGCTCGGCGCCGGCTCGACCGAGGTCCTCCAGATGGCGGTGCAGGCCCTGCCGGCGGGGGCCGCGGTGGTCGTCGCCGACCCGACCTACGAGGACGTGCCCCAGTACGCCGCGACCTCAGGCCGGCGCGTGGTGAAGGTCCCGCTGCGCGCCGACTGGAGCCACGACCTGGACCGCATGCGCGAGGCGGCGGAGGCGGCGGAGTCCGCCCTCGTCTTTATCTGTAACCCCAACAACCCCACCGGGACGCTCACCCCGTGCGACGCGGTCGAGCGGTGGGTGCGCGAGGCCGGCGAGCGCACGCTCCTCGTGGTGGACGAGGCCTACTTCGAGTACGTCGAGGAGCCGGGCTACCGCTCGATGCTGCCCCTGATCGCCGGGCACCCCAACGTGATCGTGGTCCGGACGTTCTCGAAGATCCACGCGATGGCGGGGATGCGCCTGGGCTACGCGCTGGCGCAGCCGGCGACGATCCGGCGGCTGCGGGCCTGGGCGTGCAACAACAACGCGAATCAGTTGGTGCTCGCCGCCGGCCGCGCGTCGCTCGGCGACGTCGCCTGGCACGAGCGCAGCCTGGCCTCCAACCGAGCGGCGCGACGAATCCTGACGGAATGCCTCGACGAGCTGGGCCTCGACCACCTGCCGAGTGAGACGAACTTCGTGATGCACCGGGTGCCCGGGGAGCTTGGCGCCTACCTCCAGCGGATGCGGCAACGCGGCATCTGGCTGGGCCGGCCGTTCCCGCCGCTGCTGGGGTGGAATCGCGTGTCGATCGGGCTGCCGGAGGAGATGGCGGAGTTCGCCGCGGAGCTGCGGGGGATCGTCAGAGGTGATGGGGTTGGGTGACGGCGCACCCCTTGCCCCCCCCTCCCCGGGGGACTACCTTGCCCGCGCCCAGACCCAGACCCTGCGATTCCGCCACTGAAGGCCTGACCCGCCGTGCCCATCCGCAACATCGCCATCATCGCCCACGTGGACCACGGGAAGACCACGCTCGTGGACCAGATGCTCCGCCAGGCCGGCGTCTTCCGCGCCGGGCAGGAGGTGCAGGAGCGCGTGATGGACTCGAACCCGCTGGAGCGGGAGCGCGGCATCACGATCCTCGCGAAGAACACATCGGTGCGCTGGGGTGACACGAAGATCAACATCGTGGACACGCCCGGGCACTCGGACTTCGGCGGCGAGGTGGAGCGCATCCTGCGGATGGTGGACGGGGTCCTCATCCTGGTGGACGCGGCCGAGGGGCCGCTCCCGCAGACCCGGTTCGTGACACGCAAGGCGCTGGGGCTCGGGCTCCGGCCGATCGTCGTCATCAACAAGATCGACCGGCAGGACGCCGAGCCGCTGCGGGTGCACGACGAGGTGCTGGAGCTGTTCATGGACCTCGAGGCCTCGCCCGAGCAGCTGGATGCGCCGTTCCTGTACGCGAGCAGCCGGTACGGGATGGCGTTCAGGGAGCTGGAGGAGGCGCCGCGGACATGGGGGGCGGAGGCGGGCACGGAGGCACGGGGGCACGGAGGCGTGGAGGGCCTCGTCCCGCTGTTCGAGGCGATTCTCCGGCATGTGCCCGAGCCAGCGCAGCCTCCGGGCCCCTTCCAGATGCTGGTCTCGACCATTGACCACTCGCCGTACGTGGGCCGCATCGCGATCGGGCGGATCGAGCGCGGCACGGTGCGCGTCGGGGACACGGTGGCGCTGCTGCCGGTCGGCGGGCCGGGGGTGGTCGCGGAGGGGCACTTCACCCGCGAGAAGGTGCTCCAGGTGCACGCCTTCGAGGGGCTCGCGCGCCTGGAGGTGCCGGAGGCGTCGGCCGGGGACATCGTGGCGCTCTCCGGGATGGAGGGCGTGGAGATCGGCCAGACGCTCACCGACCCCGAGGTGCCCGAGCGGCTGGAGGGGATCGCGGTGGAGGAGCCCACCATCTCGGTGGACTTCATCGTGAACAACGGGCCCTTCGCCGGCCGCGACGGGAAGTTCGTGACGAGCCGGCAGCTGCGCGAGCGGCTGTTCCGCGAGGTCGAGAAGAACGTGGCGATGCGGGTCGAGGAGACCGACGCGCCGGACACCTTCAAGGTCTCGGGACGCGGCGAGTTGCACCTCTCCATCCTGATGGAGACGATGCGGCGCGAGGGGTACGAGTTCCTGGTCTCGCGGCCCCGGGTCATCACGCACGAGGCCGGCGGGCGGCTGCTCGAGCCGTACGAGGAGCTGCTGGTGGACGTCCCCGAGGCGTACGTCGGCGTGGTGATGGAGAAGCTGGGGCCGCGCAAGGCGGAGCTGCTGGAGTTGCGCAACCCGGGGATGGGGATGGTGCGCCTGGCCTTCAAGGTCCCCTCGCGCGGGCTGTTCGGCTACCGCAGCGACTTCCTTACCGACACGCGCGGAACGGGGACGATCCACCACCGCTTCCTGGAGTACGGGCCGTGGGCGGGGCCGCTCTCGGGGCGCTCGCGCGGCGTCATGGTGAGCATGGTGGCGGGCGCGGCGGTGGGCTACGCGCTCTTCAATCTCCAGGAGCGCGGGGTGCTGTTCGTGCGGCCCGGGGACCCGGTGTACGAGGGGATGGTGGTCGGGGAGCACTGCCGGCCCGGGGACTTGGACGTCAACCCGACCAAGGGGAAGAAGCTCACCAACATGCGGGCCTCCGGGTCCGACGAGAACGTCTTGCTGGAACCGCCGCGGGCGGTTACCCTGGAACTCGCTCTTGAGTACATCGAGGACGACGAGTTGATCGAGGTCAGCCCGACGGCGGTGCGCCTGCGCAAGCGGGCGCTGACGGTGCACGAGCGGGAGAAGCTGCGGCGCGCGGAGAAGAAGGCGGCCGCGGAGTGATGCGAACCCCTATTGGCGAGGAAGCGATGAACCCGTGGAGGACGTCGGCGTCGGCGGTGGTGCAGCGGAGCCGTCGCATCGATGACGACGAGGACGAGTTCGAGAAGTACGACAAGGACTTCGAGGAGGACGAGGAACTCGACGAGGAGCTCGACGAGGACGAGTTCGGTGAGGAGGACGAGCTGGACGAGGACTACGACGAGGACTACGACGACCTCGACGAGGACTTCGACGACGACGGGGAGCCCCGCCGGGGCGGGCGCCCGCGCCGGGAGTGGGGAGGGGAGTAGGCCCGGCCTCGAACGGCCACGGACGCTGACGGACGGGCGGCCCGCGTGGCCGCCCGTCGCGCGTTCTCAGCGGCCGCGGAGGAACGCGTCGCGGTCCTCGCCGCTGCGCAGGACGATCTCGGCCCCGGCGGCCTGGGCGTTCAGCTCGAAGCCGTCTCCGACGAGGCGGTAGCCGACGCCGGGGAGATGGAGCCCGACCTCTGCCAGCGAGGCGGGGAGCCGCCCCGTCTGCGCGCGGCGGCCCTCGACCACCTGGGCGGCGAAGACGAGGACCCGGCGGGCACCGGCCTCCGCGGCCTCCGGGGTCGGGGGCGGGATCGGCTGGCGCCACTTCGGGATCGCCACGGCAAGCGAGGCGCCGAAGACGATCACCGAGAGGATGGCGGCCACGCCGAGGAGGCGCTGGCGGTTTCGCCGGCGCTCGAGCTCTGCGAGCGTCGCGGCGCTCATGGAGGCGCGGGCCTCCCGCTGCTGCTCCATGATCCGGGACACCGCGTCCTGCATCTGAACGCGCGCCGGCGGCTGGGGCGAGGACGGCTTGGGCGGGGAGCCGCTCGGGCGCCGTGGGCCGGACGGTGTGGTCATCAGTTGGAGAGGGTGATGACGAGGCTGGCCCCGCCGCCGAGGATGGCGGCGCGGGGGCCGAGGTTCGCGCCGCAGGCGAGCAGGACCTGGCGCTCGTCGCCGTCGCTCGCGGTGATGACGAGCGTCGCGGCCGAAGCCGAGTCGGGCTTCACGACCTGGGTCTCGATGTCGCCGGGGCCGGCGAAGTGGTCCTTCTGGAGGTAGGCACGGAGCCAGTTGGGCGCGACGCCGGCCGGCGCGGCGCCGGACGGGAGCTCCTGGTGGTCGGCCTCGTACTCCTTGAGGGCGACCTGGATGGCCTCGATGCGTGCGGCGACGTCCGCGGCTTCGGCGCGAAGCGTGTAGCGGCGCCAGTTGGGGAGCAGGATGGTGGCGAGGATGCCGATGACCATCATCACGATGAGCAGCTCGACCAGGGTGAAGCCCCGTCTGTCGCTGCTCCTTCCCGCGGCGGCTGGCGCACGGCGCATGGGTATAGTCTACTACGGGCGCGGTGCGGGAGGTATGCGCAGCCCGGCCGCGCGGCGGGCGGATGGCGCAAGTGCGGAGCGAGGTGACCATGGCATCGAGTGCGCGGACGGGGTGGGGGTGGCTGCTCGGGGCGGTCGTGGCGATGGCCACGTCCGACGCCGTGGCGCAGGAGGCGGTTTCCACGCGCCGGCTCTACCCTGTGCCCGTGCTGGGGTACGCGCCGGAGACGAGCCTGATGTTCGGCGTGGCGCTCGCTGGCCTCGTCACGTACGAGGCGGAGCCGGAGCCGACGCGGCCGACGGCGTTTTTCGCGGCCGCGGTGTACACGCTCAAGAGCCAGTACTCGCTGAACGCCGCCGTGGACCGCTGGAGCCGCGGCGACCGGTGGCAGACCGTCGGCGAGATCGCGCTCTCGCGGTTCCCCGCGGAGTTCCACGGCATCGGCGCGGCGGCGACGGAGAGCTCGGAGACGTACACGCCGCAGGCGTTCACGCTGAACGCGGCGGTGCGCCGGCGCGTGGTGCGCTCGGGCTACCTCGGTGTGACGTACGGTTTGCGGCATGTGCGCATGGCGGAGGTCGCGGCCGGCGGCCGGCTGGAGCCAGGCACCGTGCCGGGCAGCCGCGGCGGCACCTCGGCGCTGCTGTCAGTCGAGGCGGTCCACGACACGCGGCGCGCCGTGTACGGCCCGCGTGCGGGGCACCTGGTGCGGGTCAGTGCCGGCAGTGCCGGCGAGGCGACCGGGAGCGACTTCGCGTTCCGGCGATACACCGTGGATGGGCGCTACTACCTGGGACTCGGCGGCCGGTCTGCGCTCGCGTTCCAGGCGGTGGCCGACCAGGTCGAGGGGACGGCGCCGTTCGACCGGCTGCCGCAGCTCGGCGGGCAGAACATCCTGCGCGGCTACACCGAGCCGCGGTACAAGGACGATGCGATGGCGGCGGCACAGGTGGAGCTGCGCGTGCCGGTGCGGGGGCGGATCGGGGCGGCGGCGTTCGCCGGCATCGGCGCCGTTGTCCCGTCGCTGGGTGACCTCTCGGGGCGGCGGTGGCACCCGGCGGGGGGCGCCGGGTTGCGGTTCCTGCTGGATCCCCAGGCCGGCTTCCAGCTCCGAGTGGACTACGCCGTGGCCCCCGGCGGCGGCGGGTTGTACGTCGGGGCGGGGGACGCGTTCTGACAAACGGTGGGCCCGGAGGCACGGGAACGACAGGCTTCGGGGACGGGTCGCTGCGGTCCTTCAGGGTCTGGCGTTGCCGAGGGCGGGATTCGGCCCGCTGATGGAGCGGGTCCACTTGGATGGGCAGATCGCGCGGGGTACATTAAAACGCTGTTTCGGGCCCGTAGCTCAGGTGGTTAGAGCGCACGCCTGATAAGCGTGAGGTCGGTAGTTCAACTCTACCCGGGCCCACTCGGAAGCCACGTGCCAGATGCCTGCTGTCAGGTCCCGGGTGCAGGCCCGGGGTGGTGATGCTGTGGCCAGGGGGGCTCGCGATTCGCGGGCCCTTCAGCGCGCGTGGGAGGCGCGCGCGGCGGCCGGGAACGAGGGCCGCTTCTCCTCCCTTGCCGCGTACCTGATGTGGAGCGGCCGGACCGACGCCGCGGTGAGTGAGCTGCTGCGCCACTGGCAGAATCCCTGGCGTGCGATGTTCATGCGCATGTCGGTGTACGAGCCGCTGCGCGCCGACCCGCGTTTCAGGACGCTGCTCGATACGTCACAGCAGGTGCGTGCCCGGGTGCGCTGGCGCTGAGCCGACGCCCCGCCCTCGCTATTCGGACTCGGACGGGGTATACTTGTCCGAAGGCCACTGCGCATGGGGCGCCGCGGCTTTAGTGATCTCCGGGACATCGCTCTCGCGATGCCCCGGTTTTCTTTGATCACGCGTTGCCGGACGTGCGGTACCCATCGCCCTCCGACGACAGCACACACAGCAAGGAGTGGCGGCATGAGCACGACCGGCAAGGTGAAGTGGTTCAACGACGCGAAGGGTTTTGGGTTCATCACGCCTGACGATGGCTCCAAGGACTGCTTCGTGCATCACTCGGCGATCTCCGGCAGCGGCTTCAAGTCGCTCGCCGAGGGGGAGGCCGTACAGTTCGACGTCGTCCAGGGCCAGAAGGGCCCGGCCGCCGAGAACGTGACCAGGGTCTCGGCGTAGCACGGTGATCGGGGCGTTCACCTTCGAAGCGGGCGGCCGCACGTACGCGTGCACCCCCGAGACCCGGGCGACCCCGCTCGAAGGCACCTGGTGGTGGTTCACCGTCTCGAACGACGCGAACCGCTCCGGCCGGGGCACGACCTCCACGCGCTCACGGGGGCCCAGCCGCCCAACGTCTTCCTGGTGAGCATGCGCTACTGGCTGCGGATGTAGCGAGCCGGCGGCCGTCCGAGGATCCCGGGCCCCGCGGGAACACCGGCTGGGCCTGATGCGTGTCCGCTCACTCTTGCCCCTTGGCGGCCATCGCACGAGCTTGCATCGCCGAACCACCAGGCAGGGCGTGTGACCAGCCCGGGCATGGCACATCGTGTCTCACTCCTCGCCGCACTGGTGACTGGCCTCGCCGCGGGGCTCAGGGCGCAGGAGGAGGCTGGCCCGGTCGCCACCGCGGGAGTGCGCCTGCACCTCACTGTGCCCCGCGGCTCCGTCAGCGCCGGTGAGAGCGATGTCCGCGTGACCGCTGGACCCACCTTCGACCTGCGCGACGACCTGGGCTTCACAGACCCCGAACTGCTCTGCACCGCGGATCTGGCGCTGCGGCTCGGCCGCCGCGAACGGGTGGAGGTCGGCGCCCTCGGCGGCGTGTGGGCGAGCCGGGTGACACTCCCCAGGGGCGGACCGTACAACGACACGACCTTCGTCGTCGGGGAGCGAGCGAGGGGCCATGTGCGTTTCGTCGGCTTCTCGCTCGGCTACAGCCGCGTCGTGTGGCAGTCGGCGGCCTCGTCGATGTGGCTCGGTGCGGGACTCGGTTCGCTCTCGTTCGACTCCGGTATCGAGGTACCGGACACGAACGGCGGCGGGAAGTTGGCGCTCGAGGACATCAAGGCATACGTGTCCTACGTTCGCCTGAGCGCGGATCTCCGTGCCGCCGGGGCGCTCGCCCTGCACGTGGCCGGCACCGCCGGTGTGGGCGGCCTGCGCGTTCTCCTGAGGGAGCCCGCGTCGGCTCGCTACCTCGCGTTCCGCACCGTCGCGGTATGGGCCGCCGGCACGCGGTGGCGGGCCGAAGCCGGCCTCGCGGCCTTCCTGGTGCGGCTCGACTATTCGGGAATGGAAGGGGACGATGACTTCGGAGACAACCACGTACGGCTCGTCGCCGCCGGTCCTGAGGTCGGGGTGCGGCTGAGTCTCCGATGACGGCGCAGCCGGCCACCTGCCGCGCCATCCTCATTGACCGCCTCGGCCCTCCCGAGGTGCTCGTCGAACGGGTGGTGTCCGCTTGCCCGCCCGGCGCCGGCGAGGTGGCGCTCCGGGTCCGCGCGGCAGGCGTCAACTTCGCGGACCTCGTCATGCGCGAGGGCCTGTACGCCACGGTGCCGGAGCGACCCTTCAGCCCCGGCTTCGAGGTGGCCGGAGCGATCGAGGCGGTCGGGCCCGGCGCCGGCGACTGGCACATCGGCGAACGGGCTGTCGCGCTCCTGCGCTTCGGCGGCTATGCCACGCGCGTCGTCGTGCGCACCGACCAGCTGTTCCGCCCGCCGCCGGAGCTGTCCTTCGCCGCGGCGGCCGTGGTTCCCGTCGCGTTCCTCACCGCGTGGGTCTGC
>CAYLJK010000050.1:0-10227 GCA_964383975.1 uncultured Gemmatimonadales bacterium
CCGCCCGCGTCGAGCGCTACTGCGCGCTCGGCGCCGAGGGGAACATCCGGGTCGCGAACTGCACGACGCCGGCGCAGTACTTCCACCTGCTGCGGCGGCAGGCGCGGCACGCCGAGCTGCGGCCGCTGGTGGTGTTCACGCCGAAGAGCCTGCTGCGGCTCCCGGCGGCCACCTCGCGCGTCGAGGAGCTGACGGGCGGCGCCTTCCGGCCCGTGCTTGACGATGCGCAGGCGCAGGGGCGGCGCGAGGCAATCACGCGCCTGGTCCTGTGCAGCGGCAAGGTGTACTACGACATCGTCGGCGCGCCGCGGCGCGCCGACGCCGCGCACGTGGCCGTGGGGCGGATCGAGCTGCTCTATCCGTTCCCGGCGGCGGAGGTCGCCGAGCTGGTCCGACGCTACCCGAACCTGCGGGAGATCGTGTGGGTGCAGGAAGAGCCGTGGAACATGGGGGCGCGGAAGTTCCTGCTCCCCGACCTGCGCGAGGCGGCGCCGGCCGGCGTCACCGTGCGCGACGTGTCGCGACCGGAGCGAGCGAGCCCCGCGGAGGGATACCCCGCGGCGCATGCCGCCGAACAGGCGAGGCTCGTCCGTGAAGCGCTGGCCTAGGATCGCCCTCGTCGCCGCCCTGCTCTCCGGGGTGGCGTGCGCATCGGTCCCGGCGCCGGCGCAGCAGCCCCAGCAGGCGACGCCGCCCGACCAGGCGGTCGTGCTCGTCTCCCTCGACGGCTTCCGCGCCGACTACCTCGACCGGATGCCGGTGCCGAACCTCCGCCGCCTGGCGGCGCGCGGGGTGCGGGCGCGGTGGATGATCCCGTCGTTCCCGACGCTGACCTTCCCCAACCACTACACGATCGTGACCGGGCTCCGGCCGGCGCGGCACGGGGTGGTGGGCAACACGATGGTGGATCCCGCCGACGGCGCGCGGTTCCGCATCGGGGACACGGCGGCGGTGCGTGCGTCACGCTGGTGGGGCGGCGAGCCGCTGTGGGTCACGGTGGAGCGCCAGGGAGCGCGGGCGGCCTCGTTCTTCTGGGTCGGCTCGGAGGCGGAGATCGGTGGCGTGCGGCCGAGCATCTGGAAGCGCTACGACGGCGCGGTGCCGAACGCCGAGCGGGTGGACTCGGTGCTCGCGTGGCTCGAGCTTCCCGAGGCCGAGCGGCCGCGGTTCATCACGCTCTACTTCTCCGACACGGACGACGCCGGCCACCGGTTCGGTCCGGATGCACCGCAGCTGGCCGCGGCCGCCGCGCGGGTGGACAGCGCGCTGGGCCGGCTGCTGGACGGCCTGCGCTCGCGCGGCCTCCAGGACCGGGTGAACGTGATCGTCGTCTCCGACCACGGCATGGCGCCCACGAGCCCCGAGCGGCGCGTCGTCCTCGACGACTACGTGGACCGGAACGCCGTGGACGCGGTCGCGCTCGGCGCGTTCGTGGCGCTCAACCCGCGCGGGATGTCGTCCGACAGCCTGCGTCGGCTCCTCGCGGAGGCGCCGCACCTGCGGCTCTACCCCCGGGACGGGACGCCGGAGCGGTGGCACTACCGGGACAACCCCCGCATCCCGGCGCTCGTCGGGGTGATGGATGACGGCTGGTACCTGGTGACGCGCGCCATGCTGGCCGCGGAGCGGGAGCCGCGGCCCGGGGGCTCGCACGGCTACGACGCGAACGCAGTCTCGATGCGGGCGATCTTCGTGGCGGCCGGCCCGGCCTTGCGGCGCGGCGTCACCGTGCCGGCGTTCGAGAACGTGCACGTCTATGAGTTGATCTGTGCCATCCTCGGCGTCCAGCCGGCCGCGAATGACGGCGACCCGGCCGTGACGCGGGGGATGCGCGTGCGGAGCGTGAGACGGTGATCGGCGTCTCGTCGCTCGGCGCTTGACATTCCCTCCTCCGCGCTTCACTCTCTGCGGTCCCCCACAACCGAGGCGCTGCCATGGAGTTCGTCAGCCAGCTGTGGCTGCCCATCGTGCTGTCCGCCGTCCTCGTGTTCGGCCTGTCGGCGGTAGTGCACATGGCGTTCACGTACCACAACACGGAGTGGCGCCCCGCGCCGAACCAGGACGCGATCCAGAGCGCGCTCCGCGGCGCCGCGCCCGGGCTCTACATGTTCCCGATGGGCCCGGATCCGAAGTCGCGCATGAGCCCGGAGGCGATGGCGAAGTGGGCGGCGGGGCCGTCCGGGCACCTCACGCTGTTCCCGGCCGGGCCCTTCAACATGCCGAAGATGATGGTCCAGTCGCTGGTGCTGAACCTGGTCGTCTCCTTCTTCACGGCGTACGTGGCGGGCCACGCGCTGCCGACGGGGGCCGGCGCGCCGAGCTACCTCGCAGTCTTCCGCATCGTCGGCACCATCGGCTTCATGAGCTACGCCTTCGGCACGGCGTACGAGTCCATCTGGATGGGGAAGCCGTGGCGCTCCTGGCTCATCGGCGCCTTCGACTCGCTGCTCTACGGGCTGGTGATGGCGGGGACGTTCGGGTGGTTGTGGCCGCGTGGATGAGGCGTGATGGGTGATGGGTGATGAGGTGCTGCGTGATACGGGAGGGGTGAGCGGTGGAATGACCGGAGGAACCCATCACTCACTCCCAGCGCCCTTCACCCCGTCACGCATCACCCATCACCCATCACCTCTTCACCCCGCGGCTACGCGGCCGTACCTCCGCTCCCGCCCGTGGAACTGGCTGATGGCGGCGGCCAGGTCGGACGCGCCGAAGTCGGGCCACATCTTGGGGCTGAAGACGAACTCCGCGTAGGCGCACTCCCACAGCAGGAAGTCGCTGAGTCGCTGCTCGCCGCCGGTGCGGATGAGCAGGTCCACGTCCGGCGCGGGACCGCCGCCGTGGGTGACCTCCCCCATCAGCGTGGCCATGACGTTGCGGTCGATGACGGCGCACTGGGCCATCGCCGCCTCCGTCGCCGCCGCCACGATGGCGTCGCGCGCCGAGTAGTCCACCGCCACCCGCAGGTGCAGGGCCTTGCCGGCATGCGTGGCCGACTCGGCCGCCGCGATCGCCTGGCGCAAGGCCGGGGCGAGCCGGTCGCGCCGCCCGATCACCGACAGCCGGATCCCCTTCTGCACGAACGTCGCCGTCTCGCTCCGCAGGTACTTCTCGAACAGCCGCATCAGCTCGGCCACCTCGTCGGCGGGGCGCTGCCAGTTGTCCGAGGAGAAGGCGTACACCGTCAGCGTGGTGACGCCGAGGCGCGGCGCCGCCTCCACCACCTTGCGCAGCGCCTCGGCGCCGGCCTTGTGGCCGAAGGCGCGGGGGCGGCGGCGGGCGGTGGCCCAGCGGCCGTTGCCGTCCATGATCAGCGCGACATGAAAAGTGCTTTGCATGGTAAAGTCTCTCCTCGAAAAAAAAGCCGCCGCTCGCCCGGCCCGCGCTCAGCGGTCGCGGGTGGCGTGGATCAGCGCCTCCATGTGGTCGAGGTACCGCTCGAGCGCCTTCCGGCCGAGGGGCGTGAGCCGGTACTCGGTCTTGGGGAGGCGTCCGTCGAACGACTTCGTGCACGCGATGTACTGGGCGTCCTCGAGCTTGCGGGCGTGGACGCTCAGGTTGCCGTCGGTGGCCCGCATCAGCCGCTTGAGGTCGTTGAAGCTGAGGGCGTCGTTGACGGCGAGCGCGCTCAGGATGCCGAGGCGCACCCGCTCGTGGATGAGCCGGTCGAGCCCCAGCGAGGCCTGCGGGAGCGCGCCCTGCCGCTCACCGCCGGCCCGGGTCGGCCGCGGACCCGCGCCGCCGGTGCCGCGAGAATGCCGGTCGCTCGGCATGGCGCCCCCCTTAGCCACCATACCTCCGGGCGATGATGAACCCGAAGACGAGGTGCAGGCCGCCGAAGCCGAACGCGAGGATCGCGTCGCGCCAGGCGGCGGGCGTGAACAGGGCGCCGACGCCGGTGAGCATGAAGCAGAGGCCCATCACCGGCACGATGGGCACCGACAGGGCGCCCCCCGTGACGACGGCGGTGCCGTAGGCGAGGAGCCAGACCGCCGGGACGAGCGCGGTCGCGTTGTGCTCGACGAGGGCGAGGGTGAGGATGCCGCCCACCAGGACCGGGGGCGTGAAAGCGAGCGCGAACTTGCGCCCCGGCCCCGAGAGCAGGGACGCGTGCCCGCGCTGCGCCTTGCGGTACATCATGAAGGACGCGATGGCCGTGCCCAGCACGGCCTCGACGAGCCAGACGGTCAGCCACGACTGCGTGGAGGTCATGCGCGAGGCGACGGCCGCGGCGGCCAGCGCCGTGACGCCCATGCCCACGCCCCCCCAGCCGGGGACCGCCGTGAAGGCGCCCGCCCGCTCCATCGTCTCCCGGATGAACTGCAGATTGTCGGCCGCGCGGGCCGAGAGGTCCGGGGGTTCGGACGGCCTGTCAGGGAGCGGCGCACCAGCGACCATGGGACCCAGGATACCGTCCGGGCCTCATTCCGTCAAGTACTTTGTCGTGCAAAGTAAAGCGCCGGCCCGAACACTTGCGCCGCTTCCGGCCTTGCACCCGTTTTCACGAGCGCCGCAAGTCGAGCTGTGGAAAGGTGTTGCGGAGCGTCCGGGGACCGGCTGACCCTGGATGGCGCGGGAGCGGGGGCGGTGGGTAAGTTCTGGTGCTTGTCAGTCGTCCACCCTCCCGGGAAGACCATGCCGCTTGTGATCGCGATCCCCAAAGAGACCGTGCCCGGCGAGCTCCGCGTCGCCCTCGTACCGGATGCCGTCGAGCGACTCGTCAAGCAGGGCCACACCGTCGCCGTGGAGCGGGGCGCGGGCGATGGCGCCCGCATCCCCGACAGTGCGTACGAGGCCGCGGGCGCCCGGCTGGCGGATGCCGCCGCGGCGGCGCTCGCGGGGGCGCAGGTGGTGCTGAAGGTGCGGCCCCCGACGTCCGCCGAAGCGGCGCTGATCCCGGAGGGGGCGGTGCTCCTCTGCCACCTCCAGCCCGCGCGCGACGCCGAGGCGCTCGCGGCGCTGCACGCGCGGCAGGTGCAGGTGCTCTCGATGGACTACGTCCCGCGCACCACGATGGCGCAGGCGATGGACGCGCTCAGCTCGCAGGCGTCGGTGAGCGGCTACGAGGCCGCGCTGATCGGCGCGACGCTGAGCGGGCGGTTCATGCCGATGCTCGTGACGGCGGCGGGGACGATCCCGCCGGCGCACGTGCTGGTGCTGGGCGCCGGCGTGGCGGGCCTCATGGCGATCGCGACTGCGCGCCGGCTCGGGGCGAAGGTGTCGGCGTACGACATCCGGCCCGAGGTGCAGGAGGAGGTCGAGTCGCTTGGGGCGACGTTCGTGGCGGCGGAAGCGGTCTCGGCCGAGGCCCGCGCCGACCAGGGCTACGCGAAGGAGGTCGGCGAGGAGATGCGCCGGCGCCAGGAGGCAGCGCTCGCGAAGCACGTCGCGGAGGCGGACGTGCTCATCACGACGGCGCAGGTCTTCGGGCGGAAGGCGCCGATCCTCGTGACGCGCACGATGGTCGAGTCCATGAAGCCCGGCGCCGTGATCGTGGACCTGGCCGCGGAGACCGGCGGCAACTGCGAGCTGACGCAGCCGGGGGAGACGATCGTCCACCGGGGGGTGCTGGTGGCCGGCCCGCTGAACGTCCCCTCCCGCATGCCGTTCCACGCCAGCCAGATGTACGCGAAGAACCTCACCAACGTGCTCGCGCACCTCACCAGGACCGGCGCCCTCGCGCTGGAGCCGGAGGATGAGATCGTGAAGGGGATGCTGCGCGTCCCGGGGAGCGCCCAGTGAGCGCCCTCGAAGTGCTCGTCGGCAACATCGTCGTCTTCACGCTGGCGATGTTCCTCGGCGTCGAGCTGATCAAGAAGGTGCCCTCGCCATCTCGGGGATCACCATCCTCGGCTCAATGGTCGTCTCCGGCATGGCGGCGGAGGCAGGGGCCACGGGCGTCTCGCGGCTCCTCGGTCTCATCGCGGTCGGCCTGGCCACGGTCAACATCGTGGGCGGCTACCTGGTGACCGACCGGATGCTCCAAATGTTCAAGAAGGATGAGGGGGACAGGTGATGGACGTCGTCATCCTCCTCATCTACCTTGGGGCCGCCGTCTGCTTCATCATGGGCCTGAAGTGGCTGGCCTCCCCGCCGCGGGCGCGGCGCGGGAACATGATCTCGGCGTTCGGCATGTTCGTGGCGGTCGCCGTCACGCTCCTCGACCGGCAGATCCTCTCCTACCACTACATCATCGTCGGCGTCCTCGTCGGCAGCGCGGTCGGGGTCTGGATGGCCCGGTCGGTGCCGATGACGGCGATGCCGCAGATGGTCGGGATCCTGAACGGCTTCGGCGGCGGCGCCGCGGCGCTGGTCGCGGCGGCCGAGTGGTGGCGACACACCAACCCGATCACGCCGGAGCCCCCCACCGACATCATCATCTCGATCTACGCGTCCACGGTCATCGGCGGCGTGACGTTCGCGGGGTCCATGATCGCGGCGGCGAAGCTCCAAGAGGTCATCAGCGGCAAGCCGATCCTGTTCAAGGGCCAGCACGCGCTGAACGCGTTCCTGGGCGTCCTGGGAGTCGGCCTGGCCGGCTTCCTCGTCTGGCAGCCCGAGCACCTCTGGCCGTTCCTCGCGCTCAACGCCGTCGCGCTCATCCTCGGCGTGACGCTGACGATCCCGATCGGCGGGGCGGACATGCCCGTCGTCATCACGCTGCTCAACAGCTACTCGGGCCTGGCGGCGGCGATGACGGGGTTCGTGATCCGGAACGACGGCCTCATCATCACCGGCGCGCTGGTGGGCGCGTCGGGCCTGATCCTGACGAACATCATGTGCGTGGCGATGAACCGCTCGCTG
The DNA here is from genome assembly GCA_964383975.1 of uncultured Gemmatimonadales bacterium. GTDB lineage: Bacteria > Gemmatimonadota > Gemmatimonadetes > Gemmatimonadales > JACORV01 > DASXPG01. The sequence goes on from CAYLJK010000050.1 coordinate 6,805, forward strand.
GCCAACGTGCTGTTCGGCGGCTTCGGCGCCACCGTGGCCGCGCTCGGCGACCGGGAGAAGGCCCTCAAGTCGAAGGGCGTGCGTCAAATCACCGTCGAGGACGCGGCGGCACTGCTCGCGTATTCGAAGTCGGTGATGTTCGTCCCGGGGTACGGGCTGGCCGTCTCGCAGGCCCAGCACCAGGTGCAGGAGCTGGCCACGATGCTCCAGAAGCGCGGCGTCCGGGTGAACCACGCCGTGCATCCGGTCGCCGGCCGCATGCCGGGGCACATGAACGTGCTCCTGGCCGAGGCGAACGTGCCGTACGACCACCTGATGGACCTGGAGCAGGCCAACCCGGAGTTGGAACGCACCGACGTCGCCGTCGTCATCGGCGCGAACGACGTGGTGAACCCGGCGGCGCGCAACAACCCGCAGAGCCCGATCTACGGGATGCCGATCCTCGACGTGGACAAGGCGGGGGCGGTGATCGTGATGAAGCGCTCGATGAACCCGGGCTTCGCGGGCATCGAGAACGAGCTGTTCTACAACGCCAGGACCTCGATGCTGTTCGGCGACGCCAAGAAGTCCCTGACGGCGCTGATCAGCGAGGTCCGCACCCTGGAGTAGCCATGGTCCGTCGCGCCTTCCTGATCCTGCTGCTGGCGGCCGCGCTCCCGGCGGCAGCCCAGCAGCCCGCCGCGCAGGATCCCTCGCGGCTCACCCTCGAGCGCATCTTCGCCTCGCCGGAGTTCCGCGGCCAACCGTTCCGGGGCGGGCGCTGGACGGAGGACGGCGCGGCGTGGATCACCATGGAGCCGTCCCCCGCGGTGCGCCGCGGGATGGACCTGGTGCAGGTGAACGTCGCCACCGGCGGGCGTGAGGTGCTGGTCCCGGCGGCGGCGTTCATCCCGCCCGGGGACAGCGTCCCGCTCGCGGTGGAGGACTGGTCGTTCTCGCCGGACCGGTCGACGCTGCTCGTCTTCACGAACTCGCGGCCGGTGTGGCGCACCAACTCGCGCGGCGACTACTGGGTGCTGGACCGTGCGACCGGACGGCTGCGAAAGCTCGGCGGGCCGGCGGCGGAGCCCTCCACGCTGATGTTCGCGAAGTTCTCGCCCGACGGCGGGCGCGTCGGCTACGTGCGGGCGTTCAACCTGTACGTGGAGGACCTCGCCACCGGCCGCATCACGCCGCTCACGCGCGGCGGGTCCCGTTCGCTCATCAACGGCACCTTCGACTGGGTGTACGAGGAGGAGCTGATGGACTACGTCGCCGACGGCTGGCGGTGGAGCCCCGACGGCCGGCAGGTGGCGTACTGGCAGCTCGACGCGAGCGGTGTGCGCGACTACGTGTTGCTGAACACCACCGACTCGCTGTACGCGTTCGCGACGCCGGTGCAGTACCCGAAGGCCGGCGAGGTCAACTCGGCGGCGCGGATCGGTGTCGTGAGCGCCGCGGGCGGCCCGACCCAGTGGATGCGGGTGCCCGGCGACCCGCGCGAGCACTACATCGCCCGCATGAACTGGATTCCCGCCGCGGGCGGCCCGCTGGCCGGGCAGCTCATCCTGCAGCACTTCAACCGGCTCCAGACGGTGCTCACGGCGTACCTAGCGGACCCGCGCACCGGCGCGGTCCGGACGCTGTTCACGGAGCAGCACCCGCGCGGCTGGGTGGAGTACTTCGACGAATACCGGTTTCTGCGGGACGGGCGGCTGCTGTGGATGAGCGAGCGCAGCGGCTGGAACCACTTCTACACCATCGGACCCGACGGCGGGGCCCGGGCCGTCACGCGCGGCGACTGGGACGTCTTCGGCCTGGCGGCGGTGGACGAGGACGGCGGCTGGCTCTACTTCACGGCCTCCCCCGGGAACGTCGCGCACCGCTTCCTGTGGCGCGTCCGGCTGGACGGCACGGGGGAGCCGGAACGGCTCACGCCGGCGGACCAGCCGGGGATGCACGGCTACGACATCGCCCCGGGCGCGCGCCACGCGTTCCACACGTACTCGCGCATGGGCGTCCCGCCCGTCGTCGAGCTGATCAGCCTCCCCGACCACCGCGTCGTCCGGACGCTCGCGGACAACGCCCAGCTCCGCCAGCGGGTGGAGGCGCTGCGGCGCGGGCCGGTGGAGTTCTTCCAGGTCGAGGCCTCGCCCGGGGTACCGCTCAACGGCTGGATCCTCAAGCCGCCGGACTTCGACCCCGCGAAGCGCTACCCGCTGTTCCTGACCGTCTACGGGGGCCCGCTGCCGAACAGCATCCAGAACGGCACCGTGACCGACGGCTGGGGCGGGACGGGGTACCTCTGGAACCTCCTGCTGTCGCAGCAGGGATACCTCGTGGCCGCGATCGAGAACCGGGGCACCGGGGCGCACGGGCGAGACTGGCGCCGCTCCACCTACGGCCAGCTCGGCGTCCTGGAGAGCGAGGACTTCGCGAACGGCGTGCGGGCGATGTGGCGGCGGTGGCCGTGGATCGACTCCACCCGCGTCGGCATCTACGGGCACAGCTACGGCGGCTTCATGGCGCTCAACGCCATCGTCCGCTATCCCGAGGTCTTCAGCACCGCCATCGCGGCGGCGCCGGTGACGCATTGGAAGTACTACGACACGATCTACACCGAGCGGTACATGGGCCTGCCGCGGGACAACGCGGCGGGCTACGATCGCGGTTCGCCGCTGACGTACGCCGCCAACCTGCGCGGGAACCTGCTCCTGGTGCACGGCACCGGGGACGACAACGTCCACGTGCAGAACAGCGAGGCGATGGTCAACGCCCTGGTCCGGGCCAACCGGCCCTTCCAGATGCTGTTCTACCCGAACCGCAACCACGGCATCGGCTCCGAGGGCGCCGCGCGGCACCGGTTCGAGGCGTACACGCGGTTCCTGAACGAGCGGATGCCGGGTGGGGCAAGGTGATGACACCCCCGCGGGCGTCCGTCCGTAGTGCCGGCAGGACCTGACCCCGGAGCCCCTGATGCTCAAGCCCTTCGTCACCCTGGCCGCCGTGGGCGTGGTCGGTGTGATCCTCACCCAGCTGCTGCTGGCACTGCTCGCGCCGCTTTTCGCCCTGTTCGTCGCCGGCGTCGTCTGGCTGGTCAAGGCGCTCTTCATCGCGCTCATGATCTGGTTGGCGTGGACGGTGTTCCGGAGGGTGACGGAGCGGGGGGAAGAGGGATAGAGGTCAGAGGTCAGAGATCAGAGATCAGGGAGCACGCCCCTGACCTCTGATCTCTGATTTCCCTTATCTTTCCGGCGTGAAGGAAAAGGGCATCGCCTACATCCTCTGGGCCGGGTGCTTCGTGGGCATCTGCGGCCTGCACCGGCTGTACGCCGGGAGGATCGGCAGCGGCCTCCTCTACCTCTTCACGTTCGGCCTCGTCGGGATCGGCCAGTTCGTGGACCTGTTCGGCGTGGGTCGCATGGTGGACGAGGCGAACGCGCG
>CAYLJK010000051.1:0-10184 GCA_964383975.1 uncultured Gemmatimonadales bacterium
TGCCGGAGAGCAATCAACTCCACCATCCCGTCCGCCTCGGTGGACCAGGCCAGCGGCTCCAGATCGCGCGGGAGGGAGCCTTCCTCGACCACCCACGAGTGGTAACGCATCGCCGTGAAGGGGCTCTCTATCCCGGCGAGGATGCCGGCACCGCCGTGCCGCACCAGCGAGGTCTTCCCGTGCATCAGCCGCGCTGCCGGCACGACACGTCCGCCGAACGCCTCGCCGATCGCCTGGTGGCCGAGGCACACCCCGAGGAGCGGGACCCCGGCGCCGGCGGCCGCGCGCACCAGCGGCACGGAGATCCCCGCATCAGCGGGGAGGCCCGGGCCCGGGGAGACGACGATCGCCGCCGGATCGGCGGCCAGCGCCTCTGGCACGCTCAGGGCATCGTTCCGCTCCACGCGGAGTTCGGCGCCCAGCTCCCCGAGGTACTGGACCAGGTTGAAGGTGAAGCTGTCGTAGTTGTCGAGGACCAGGATCATCGCGACGGCGGCGCGACGCCTGGTCAGTTCCGCTCGGCCGCCGCGCGGGGCAGCGCGACCACGCACCGGAAGCCCGTCGCCTGGAGGTACCGGCGCTCGGCGTCGGGCGCGCTCGCCCCCCGCGACGTCGCCGTCGCGAGCGCGTCGGGTGTGTTGAAGGCACCACCCCTCAGCACGTTGTAGCCGCGGAACGAGGCATACGGCGCGGGGAGGCGGCCACCGGGATACGGGGCCAGTCGCGAGGAGGTCCACTCCCATACGTTCCCGACCATGTCCTCGAGGCCGCTCGGCGTGCGCCCCTGGGGGAAGCTCCCGGGAGGGGCCGGTTCGGAGCGCCCGGCCGACGCGGTGTTGGCCGCGCCCGCTCGCGGCTCGTCCCCCCACGGGTAGCGCCGGCCCTCGGCTCCGCGTGCCGCGCTCTCCCACTGCTCCTCCGTCGGAAGGCCGGCGTTCGTGCCGTATCGCCACACGCAGTAGCTGAGCGCCTCGGCGTAGCGCACGCCGGTCACCGGGAGCCGCGGGTCGGGTACGGCGGTCCCCCACGGTGCTTCCGCCCGAGTCGAGTCCACGAAGCGGCGGTACTCCCCGGCGGTGACCTCGCGCCGGCCGATGGCGAAGGAATCCGAAGCGACGGTGTGCGCCGGTCTGGAGATCTCCGGACCGTCGTCGAGGCCGACCGTGTAGGATCCGCCGGGGACGAGGACAAGCGTCGTGTCCGGGACCGGCGCCGCCCCTGGCGGCGTGCCCCTCCCCAGCACGAGCGTGGCGACACCGAGCGCCGCCAGCGGCAGGGTGATGCCGAACGCGACCAGCCAGGCGCGACGCCGGCGGCGCCGCTTCAGGACGAGCTGCGCGGTGGAATGGCCGCCCGAGACGGGCGTCTGCCCGCCGAGGGCCCGGACCACGTCGGCGGCGCTCTGGAAGCGCTCCGCCGGATCCTGGGCGAGACACCCGTCCACCACGTCGCGAAGGGCCTGCGGGACCTCCGGTCGCTCCTTCTGGATCGGCGTCGGCGGCCCCGCGAGCCGCTGCATGAGCACCGCGGTGGGCGTCGGACCCTGGAACGGCGGGTGTCCGGTGAGCATCTCGTAACCCATGACGCCGAGGGCGTAGATGTCGGCCCGATGGTCGGGCTCGTGTCCCGTGACCTGTTCGGGGCTGAGATACGCGGGCGTTCCGACCATCATCCCCGACGCCGTGAGGGCCGCCCCCTCCGCCGTGCGGGCGATGCCGAAGTCGGTCACCAGGCAGCGCCCGCTCTCCGCCTCGAGGAGCACATTGTGCGGCTTGATGTCGCGATGGATCACGCCGCGCCTGTGCGCGTGCGCCAGCGCCGATGCAACCTCACGCAGGATGCGGGTCACCTCCTCCGGGGGGAGGCTGCCAACCCGCTGGACGCGGTCAGCCAGCGACCCACCCTCGACGCACTCCATCACGAGATAGACGAGGTCGTCCTTCTGGCCGACGAAGTGGAGCGGGACGATGTTCGGGTGCGAGAGTTGGGCGACCGTCTCCGCCTCCCTCCGGAAGCGCTCCAGCGCCGTCCGCGACTGGATCACGTCGGGCGAGAGCACCTTCACAGCGAGCTTCCGCTTGAGGCGCAGGTCACGCACCAGGTAGACGACGGCGAAGCCGCCCGCCCCGAGCTGGCCCTCGACGCGGTACGCCTCGCCGAGCGCGTCCTGCAGTCTCGCGCCCAGCGGTTCGATCTGCTCGGCCGTAGTGGCCCGGCCACCTCCCGAGTCGGTCGGTGTCAGCGTCGAGACGACCGCGGCCTGGGCGCCCGCGGCGAAGGACCGCCCGCACGTGGTGCAGGCGGCCGCGCCGTCAGGGACCGGGCTTCCGCAGTCAGGACACCGCATGAGGGTGAACCAGATTAGCAATCGCGGCGGCTCAAAGCAAGGAACGGCTTGGAGTTAGGCGCGCGGGTGGAACTTCCTGTGCACCGTCCGGAGGTAGTCGCGGTCCACCTTCGTGTACAGCTGTGTGGTGCCGAGGTCGGCGTGGCCGAGCATCTCCTGCACGGCCCGCAGGTCGGCTCCCCCCTCCAGCAGGTGCGTGGCGAACGTGTGCCGGAGCGTGTGAGGGGAGACCTTCCGGGTGATCCGGGCGGCCCGCACGTACCGCCTGAGGATGCCCCAGATGCCGACACGCGACAGCGGCGTCCCTCGGGCGTTCAGGAACAGTCGGCCCTGGCCCCGGCCCCGCTCGAGCGCGGGCCGTACCTCGCGAAGGTAGAGCGCCACCGCGCCCTGAGCGCGGCGCCCGATCGGCACCAGCCTCTCCTTCGCGCCTTTGCCGAAGAGCCGGACGAGGCCTTCGTCGAAGAGCACGTCCTTGACCTCGACACGCGTCATCTCCGAGACGCGCGCCCCGGTTGCGTAGCCGAACTCCAGGATCGCGCGGTCGCGGAACGCCAGCGGGTCGGTCTCCGCGCTGGGCTGCGCGAGGAGGCGGTCCACCTCCTCGGTGGTGAGCACGGCGGGGAGCGTGCGCCACCGCTTCGGGGAGGCGAGGCGCTCGCTCGGGTCCCGCAGGACGTGCCCCTCGCCCACGAGGAACCGGAAGTAGGTGCGCACCGATGAGACGTGACGGCGGATGCTGGTCGCCTCGAGCCCGAGGTCCTTGAGGTGGAAGATGAACTCGCGCAGCAGGCCGGCGGTGACCGCCGACGGCTGGCGGGCGCGGTGGTCGGCGGCGAAGGCGATGAGGTGGAGGAGATCACGGCGGTAGGCGGCGACGGTGTTCGGGGAGTTGCCCCGCTCGAGCGCGAGGAAGTCCGCGAACTGGTCGACGAGGTACGCGCGCCGCAGCGCGTCATCCGCCGGGTCATTCATGGCCGCGCAGGTGGTGGCGGTGCCGCCACACGAGCCAGGCCAGGAGGACGGTGACGGCCGCCGCGAGCACGGCGAGCCCGATCCCGAGGCGTGCGACCGCGTAACGGAGGCCTTCCCAGTTGGCGCCGAGCTGCCAGGCGAGGAGGACCAGGAGCGCATAGTACAGTGCCGTCGCGGCGATCATCGGCGGCAGGGCCCTGGAGGCGCGAAGGCCAACGACGCCCGCGAACGGGGGGACGACGGCGCGATACCCCGGGAGGAAGCGGCTCGTGAAGATCCCCCACAGGTGGTGCCGGTGGTAGGCGCGTTCCAGCGCGGCGAGGGCCCGGGGTCGCACGAAGCGGCGGCCGACGCGGGACTCGATGAACCGGCGCCCGACCAGGCGTGCCGCGACGTACATCCCCGTCGCCGTGCTGACGTTGGCCACGAGGGTCACCGCGTACACCGTCCAGATGGAGAGCTGGTCGTTGCGGGCGGCGAGGAAGGCCCCGAGCGCCACGGCGGTGTCCGCCGGCACGGGGGGGACGATGTTCTCGACGGCGGCGAGGAGTCCGATGGCGAGGTAGATGCCCGCCGGCGGCAGTTGCGCCAGGCGCTCGAGCAGGGTCTCGATCACGTCGCGGCGGGTCCGACGGTGGCGACGGCGATGACGCCGATCCCCTCCCCGCGGCCCACCCAGCCCATCCCCTCGTTGGTCTTCGCCTTGATGCTCACGGCCTCACCCGGGAGGCCGAGCGCACGGGCCGTGGCGATGCGCATCCCGGGGACGTGCGCGAGCAGCTTCGGTTTCTCGGCGATGATCGTGACGTCCACGTGCTGCGGGGTCAGGCCCTCGGCAGCGAGCGCCTCGACCGCACCGCGAACGAACTGGGCCGAGTCGGCGCCCTTCCAGCGCGGGTCGGTGTCCGGGAACCGGGCCCCGATGTCGCCGAGCGCGGCGGCCCCGAGGAGCGCGTCGGTCACGGCGTGCAGCACCGCGTCACCGTCGGAGTGCCCGACCAAGCCGTGAGTGTGGGGCACGGTCACGCCGCCCAGCCGCAGCGGCCGGCCGGCCGCAAAGCGGTGGGAATCGTAGCCGATGCCGACGCGGACGCTCACGCGCGGAGGATCCGGATCGCGAGGTGAGCCGCGTTCTTCGCGTTGTCGATCCCCACGGTGGCGACCGGCACGCCGCTCGGCACCTGCACCGTGGCGTAGAGCGCGTCCACGCCGCGCAGCGGCCCGACGTCGAAGGGGACACCGATGACCGGGAGGTCGGTGAGGGAGCTGGCGTAACCCGGCAGCGCCGCCGAGAGCCCGGCGCCGCAGATGACGACCCGAAACCCCTTCGCGCGGGCCCCCTTGACGAGCGCGGCAGTCTGGTCCGGTTGGCGGTGCGCCGAGGACACGTGGAACTCGTAACCGACGCCGGCCTCCTCGAGCACGGCGAAAGCGGGTTCGATCTTCGGGCGGTCGTTCTCGGAACCGACCAGGATCAGCACGAGGGCGCTCACGCGGCCTGGGCCTCCGGCGGGATGCGGGTATAGTCCTGGCGGCGCCGCATCGGGGTGAAGCCGGCGCCGCGGATGAGGCGCTCCATCTCCGCGACCGAGGTCCGGTACGTGGTCCCCGCGGCCGAGACGACGTTCTCCTCCATCATGATCGAGCCGAAGTCGTTGGCCCCGAAGCGCAGGGCCACCTGCCCCACCTTCATCCCCATCGTGACCCAGCTCGACTGGAGGTTCGGGATGTTGTCGAGCGCGATGCGCGCGATCGCGAGCGTGCGGAGGTAGGTCACGGCGTCGGTGCGCGGCAGGTGCGCCAGCGCGGTGTGCTCCGGCTGGAGCGGCCAGCAGATGAACGCGGTGAAGCCGCCGGTCTCGGCCTGCTGGGCTTTCAGCCGCAGCAGGTGCTCGATACGCTCGGCGCCGGTCTCGCCGATGCCGTACATCATCGTGCAGGAGGTGCGCATGCCGAGCCGGTGGGCGGCGCCCATCACCCCCAGCCAGCCGTCGGTGAGGGACTTCTTCCCCGCCACCTGCCGGCGCACGCGATCCACGAGGATCTCCCCGCCGCCGCCCGGGATCGAGTCGAGGCCCGCCGCCTGCAGCTCGCGCAGCACCTCCTCCACGCTCATCCGGAAGCGCGTCGCGAAGAACTCGACCTCGCTCGGCGAGAAGGCGTGGACGTGGATGGGGTGGTGGCGCTTGATGTAGCGCAGCAGGTCGAGGTACCACGCGAACGGGATGTAGGGGTTGTGGCCGCCCTGCATCAGGATCTGGACCGCGCCGATAGCCTTCGCCTCGTCAATCTTGCGCCCGATCTCCTCGAAAGAGAGCACGTAGCTCTCGGGGTGCTTCGGGCGGCGGTAGAAGGCGCAGAACGCGCAGTCCGCGACGCAGACGTTGGTGTAGTTGATGTTCCGGTCGATGATGTACGTGACGACATCGTCCGGGTGCTGCCGCTTGCGCTCGGCGTCGGCGAGGGCGGCGAGCTCCAGGAGCGGGGCCCGCTCGTAGAGGTCGAGGAGGTCGGTCGCTTCGGACATCGGTCAGGCGGCCGAGACGAACGCGAGGGAGCCGTCGGGGATGGCCCCGCGCGCCGCGAGCCGGCGCAGGAAGTCGGTGAGCCCGGCGAGGTGCCGGTACGAGAGGCCGTAGTCGAGGCCCGCGAGGTACTCGGCGCAATCGCCGATGTCCACGTCGGTGGCGCGGGCCGCTTGCTCGGCGAGTTCCCGCAGGTGGCCGAGGCCCCAGGCCCGGCTGGCCAGGAGCGCGCGATGCACGTCGCGGACGGCGGCGCGGTCGGCGTCGCGGCGTGCGGCCCACACGGCGAAGACGAACGGGAGCCCGGTCCAGCGCTTCCACTCCTCGCCGAGGTCGAGCACGTGGCGGTACGCGCCGCGCGCGCGGAGCAGCAGGGCGCCGTCGCCGATGACCAGCACGGCGTCGTGCGGCGCGGCCGCGAGGGCCGCGAGGTCCCCCGGCTCGGTCGGCGCTGGCGCGGTGTGCATCCGGACGCCCCAGCGCTCGCGGGCCAGCTCCTCGAGCAGGAGCACGGAGGTCCGGGAGCTGGCGGAGACGAGGACGCGCGCGCCCTCCAGGTCCTGCGGCGGCCGGTGGCTGCAGAGCAGAACGCTGCGCACCGGCCCGTCGGAGCTGATGGCCAGGTCCGGGAGTAGCGCGAGGCGGTCGGCGTGCTCGGCGTACGCCACGGCGGAGATCACGCTGACCTCCAGCCGTCCGTCGGCGAGCCGGTCGTTGAGCGCGGTGGGGGTGCCGGTGACCAGCGTCGCCGGGACGGCCACGATGCCCCGGTCCATCGCCCCGTACACCGGGTAGCCGTTGACGTACCCGATCCGGCCGAGGCGCATCAGTCGGCGAAGGTGCGGACGGGCCGGTACAGGGAGTCGCGCTCCACGGGCACCTTCCCCGCTCCGCGGATCAGCTCCACCAAGCCGTCGTAGCTCAGCTCCATCGGCGTCCGCGCGCCGGCCTCATGGTACACGCGTTCGTACACGACGGTGCCCTCGAGGTCGTCGGCCCCGAAGGCCAGGGCCAGCTGCGCGATGAACGGGGTGACCATCGGCCAGTGCGTCTTGACGTGGGGGACATTGTCGAGGAACAGCCGCCCGACGGCGATCTGCCTGAGGTCCTCCATCCCCTCGGTTTGGCGTCCCTCCCAGCCGTGCTCGCGGCCCAACTCGTTGTGGTCGGGGTGGTACGCGAGGGGGATGTAGGTCAGGAACCCGCCGGTCTCGTCCTGGAGGTCGCGCAGCACCCGCAGGTGCTCGGCGCGGTCACGCGGCGTCTCGACGTGGCCGTAGAGCATCGTGCAGTTGGACGGGATGCCGAGCGCATGGGCCTCGCGGTGCACCGCGATCCACTCCTCGCCCGCCAGCTTGCGGTCGGCGATCGTCGAGCGCACCGCCGGCCCGAACACCTCCGCGCCGCCGCCCGGCATCGAGGTCAGGCCGGCCTCCTTGAGCCGCACCAGGACCTCGCGGACCGTCGTCCGCTCGATGCGCGCGAGGTGGCTGATCTCGACCGCGGTGAGCGCCTTCACGTGCACGCCCGGATACGCGGCACGCAGGGCGCGGATGATGTCCGTGTAGTACGAGAGCCGGAGCGTGGGGTGAAGCCCGCCCACGATGTGGAACTCGCGCGTCGGCGCGCTCTTCGCCTGCGCGGCCTCGGCCAGCACCTCGTCCAGGGTGCGCGTGTACGCCCCCTCCTCCTTCGGCATCCGGGCGAAGGAGCAGAAGGCGCACGTGTTGCGGAGCACGCACACGTTCGTCGGGTTGATGTGCTGGTTCGACGCGAAGAAGACGCGGTCAGCGTTGCGCGCGCGGTTGGCCCCGTCGGCCAGGCGTCCGATCGTAAGCAGGTCCGTGCTCTCGAAGAGCGCGACCGCGTCCTCGACGGTGAGCCGCTCCCCCGCCGCGACGCGGTCCGCGATCGGGACGAGGCGCGGGTCCTCGCAGCGCAGGTCGGGGAGGGTGTGCAGCGCGGTCGTCACGGCCGCTCAGGCGGTGAAGCGACGGACGATGAGGCTCACGTTGTGCCCACCGAACCCGAACGAGTTCGACATCGCCGCGACCACGCGCCGCTCCACGGCGGCGTTGGGGGCGCAGTCGAGGTCGCAGGCGGGATCCCGGTTGAACTGGTTGATGGTCGGCGGGATGACGCCGCGGCCGATCACCAGCGTGCAGATGGCGAACTCCAAACCGCCGGCGGCGCCCAGCAGGTGGCCGGTCATGGACTTGGTGGAGCCGAAGACCAGCCGGTAGGCGTGGTCGCCGAAGACCGCCTTCACGGCCTGCGTCTCGGCCACGTCGCCATGGGGCGTCGCGGTCCCGTGAGCGTTGATGTAGCCGATGCCGCCCGGCTCGAGCGCGGCATCCATCAAGGCGAGGCGCATCGCCTGCTGGGCCCCCTTCCCCTCGGGGGCGGGCTGGGTCATGTGATAGGCGTCGGCGCTCATCCCGTAGCCGACCACCTCGGCGAGGATGTGCGCTCCGCGACGCTGCGCGTGGCCCAGCTCCTCCAGCACCACGACTCCGGCCCCGTCACCCATCACGAAGCCGTCGCGGTCCGCGTCGAACGGCCGCGACGCCGTCTCCGGCGAGTCGTTGCGGGTGGACAGCGCCTTCATGTTGCCGAAGCCGGCCAGCGCAAGCGGGGTGATCGCCGCCTCCGCCCCTCCCGTCACCATGCAGTCGGCGTCGCCGTCCGCGATGTGCCGGTAGGACTCCCCGATGGCATGCGCCGACGAGGCGCACGCGGACACGGTGCAGTAGTTCGGCCCGGTGAGGCCGTACCGCATCGAGACCAGGCCCGCCGCCATGTCGGGGATGAACATCGGGACGAAGAACGGGGAGACGCGACCCGGGCCCTTCGTCAGGTACAGCTCCGTCTGCTCCACGAAGGTCTCGATCCCGCCGATCCCCGAGGCGATCACCACGCCGGTGCGGTCCTTATCCGGGAAGCCGTTGGCAAGGCCCGCGTGCTGGACCGCCTGCTGCGCCGCCGCGAGGGCGTACTGCGCATAGCGGTCGTAGCGCCTGGCCTCCTTGCGGTCCATGTAGGCCGAGGGATCGAACCCCTTCACCTCGCAGGCGAACTGCACGTCGAGTGCTGAGGGGTCGAAACGCTGAATGCGCGCCGCGCCGGGCTTCCCGGCGACCAGCGCGCTCCAGCTCTCCTCGACCGTGTTGCCGACGGGGGTCACCAGCCCGAGGCCGGTGACGACGACCCTGCGCTGCACTACTTCGCGCCCATCCGGGCATGCAGGTAGGACAGCGCATCGCCGACGGTCCGGAGCTTCTCCGCCTCCTCGTCCGGGATATCGATGTCGAACTCCTTCTCGAACGCCATCACGAGCTCGACCGTGTCGAGGGAATCAGCGCCCAGGTCCTCCATGAAGCTCGCCTCGCTGGTGAGCTTCTCCTTCTCCACTCCGAGCTCCTCGGCGATGATGTCCTTGACCTTCGCTTCGAGTTCCGCCATGTCGGCCATGCGTAGTCCCGGTAGGGGGTTGACCTACATCACCATGCCGCCGTCGATGACCAAGACCTGTCCCGTAATGTACGACGCCCCCTCTGACACGAGGAAGAGCACCGCGGCGGCCACGTCCTCGGGCTGCCCCAGCCGCTCCAGGGGGATCTGTTTCGCCAGCGCCTCCCGCTGTTCGGGGGTCAGCGTCGCCGTCATGTCCGTCTCGATGAAGCCTGGGGCCACCGCGTTCACGGTGATCCCCCGGGAGGCCAGCTCCTTGGCGATGGTCTTCGTCAGGCCGATGAGGCCCGCCTTGGACGCCGCGTAGTTCGCCTGGCCCCGGTTCCCCGTCAGCCCCACCACGCTCGAGACGTTCACGATGCGGCCCCAGCGGCGCTTCATCATCCCGCGGCTGGCCGCCCGGATGGTGCGGAAAGCCCCCTTGAGGTTGGCTTCCAGCACGAGGTCCCAGTCCGCGTCCGAGAGGCGCAGGAAGACGTTGTCCCGGGTCACGCCGGCGCAGTTGACGAGGATGTCCACTGACCCCAGCGCCTGCTCTACCGCCGCCACCGCCGCGGTCACCTGGGCATCGTCGGCGACGTCGCACGCGAAGCCGCGTGTCGCGCCGCCCATGGCGGCCGCCGCCGCCTCCGCCCGTGCCTGCTCGCGGCCGAGGACGGCCACCCTCGCCCCCGCGCCAGCCAGCGCGGCCGCGATCGCGCGCCCGATGCCGCGGGTCCCGCCGGTCACCATCGCGACCTTGCCGTCGAGCCGGATGTTCACGCCGCCTCCAGAAAGGCGCGGACCTCGGCGGCCGTGCCCAGGGTGAGGGTGGTCGCGCCCGGAAGGATGCGCCTGGCCAGGCCCGCCAGGACCGCACCGGGGCC
>CAYLJK010000052.1:0-10149 GCA_964383975.1 uncultured Gemmatimonadales bacterium
GCAATCCGCGTGCCCCGATGGGACACGCGGATCGCCGGAACGTCCGTTCGGGACCGTCAGACCGCGAGAAGGATCAGGGCAACGTCGCCGATGGCATGGGCGCCCACCGCCGTGCCGATACCGCGCCGGAGGTACAGAATCCCGAACAAGACCGCTGGGATGGCCACGTGCACCACCGTGAAGGCGACTCCCATCGCGATGCCGGGGAGTCCGAGGCTGGCGATCGCCGGCGCATGGATGGCCAGGTCGGCGGCCGCCGCGACCGCGATCGCGATCCCGATGGCCCAGTGCCTGTGGGTCGGCAGCAGGCGGCTCGCCACCACGAAGGCCGCGGTGAGGACGATCAGCCGCACGAACAGCTCCTCGCTGACGGCGTGCGCCACGGCGACGCCGATCGCGGTCCACAGGCCCATCCGCTCCGCCCCGGTCGGAAGCGCGGGAGGGGCACCGTAGAACGGCAGCGAGATGACCGTGACCGCGAGGCCCGCGGCAACGGCGAGCCCGACGCTGGCGAGCGCGCGCCGCACCCGGTGCTCGCCCCCGAACGCCCGCAGCAGGCCGCTGCGCTGGGCGACCGCCAGGGCGACGGTCACGAGCGGGCCGTACACCCAGAACGTGAGCGCGAAGGCCAGGGCCACCGCGCCGATCGTCGTGATGCGCCGGCCGCCGAACCACGCCACCGGTTGGTTGGTCAGGAAGATGACCAGCAGCGCGGCCAGCACCGCGAACACGACGAACGTGCCGGCGGTATGCTGCGGCCAGCGGCGGTACGCGTTGAGCAGCGCCCGCATCCCGGTGCTCGCGGCGGCGTAGAGCACCGCGAGCAGGGCGAACCAGGCCATCCCCGAGATCACGGCGCCGATGGCGCTACCGGTGTGCAGCGCCAGCGGCATCGCGGCGATCCAGCCGGTGAGCAGCCAGCCGATCAGCAGCGCCGGACCGAGGTAGAGGAGGCCGTGGAACTCCGACTTCAGCGCGTCGGTCTTCGTCTGCGCCTCGGGCCGCCCGAAGAACCCGAGCAGCGCGCCGTTGCCGAAGCCGAGCAGGGCGCCGATGACGAAGGTCATGGTCGCGGCGGCGAGCATGAGGCCGGGGCGCATGCGGTCCGCGAACTGGAGCGCCGCAACCCCCGCGCCGCCAAGAAGCATCCCGCCGGCGAGCGCCCAGGTGATGCTCACCGAGGCGGGGAGGTCGAGCCCGCGCCGGGGCCGGTCATGCGCCGTGGCGTGGGGCTCCGGGTGCATCGTGGTCGCCGACATGGTGATCCTCCATCGCGCGTGACGCGTTCGAACTGCCGACCACGCCTAAGGCATCGGGAATGCCAGGTCCTCAGCGCGGCCCGCGCGATGGAGACAACCGCTTCACGGACACCCGGTTGGATGGCCGCCGGGGGGTGAACGCGAACCAGGGGCGCCTGCTGTCCCGCTGGCCCGAACGGGACAGGAGGTGGCCCGGTGGGACAGGAGGAGGCAGGGGCTGAAGGGGACTGAGGAGTATGGGAAGCGAGGGGAGTGAGGGGAGAGGCCGACCGCCCTTACTCCCCTCACTCCCCTCACTCCCCTTCGCTCAGAACGGCGTGTACCCCGGCGATCCGAACCGCTCGAGCCTGAGGATGTTCATGATCGGAAACGCGTAGGCGATGAGGAGGAGCACCACCGCGATCACGGTCCACAGCCCCAGCCGGTCGAAGAGCCGGGACGCGCGCTCGCCGGGCGGGTGCAGCGGCTCGGCGAACTCCACTTCGGCCGGCGCCGCCTGCCTCCCCGACATCACCGTGAACAGCATGACCAGCACGAAGAACAGCGCACTGGCGAACAGCACGATGCCGCCCACGGCCGAGAGATCCGTCAGGAACTTCCAGGTGGCGGCCGTCGGGTCCCCGTTGTAGTCGCCGAGGTAGATGCGGCGCGGCATCCCGCGCAGGCCGGTGATGTGGGTCGGGATCGAGAAGAGGAGCATTCCGAGGAACCACAGCCACGGCTGCACACGCGCCATGGGCTTCAGCTCAAGCTCCTTCCCCGAGAGCTTCGGCACCAGCCAGTACCCCGCGCCCATGAACGTGAGGGCGGCGGCGCTCCCGACGGTGGTGTGGAAATGGCCCGGCACCCATGACGTGTTGTGCACCATGGCGTTCATGCTGTACGACGCGTTGATCGCGCCGCCGAAGCCACCGATCATGAACAGGACCCCGGCGCACACGACCGACGCGACCATCGGATCCTGGAAGGGCAGCTTCGCGATCCACCCGAACGTCCCGGTCCCCCCGTTCATGCGGCCCGCGACCTCCAGCGAGGCGATGACCGTGAAGGCGGTGATGAAGCTCGGGTACAGGATCCAGAGCGTGTTGAACGTGTGGAACAGCTTCCAGTTCGCCGAGATGCCCGGGTCCATCGCCTGGTGGTGGAAGCCCACCGGCGTGGAGAGCACGATGAACATCACGAAGACGAGCTTGGCGAGCGGCTCGCTGAACAGCTTGCCGCCGGCGAGCTTCGGCGCCACGGTGTACCACAGCACGTAGGCCGGCAGCAGCCAGAAGTACACCAGCGGGTGCCCGAACCACCAGAACAGCGTCCGCGCCAGGATCGGGTCCACCTTCTCGGTGACGCCGAGCGACCACGGAATGAGCTGGAACAGCATCTCCGAGGCCACGCCGACGGTCGCGAGGCACCAGACGATGACGGTCGTGAGCATCCCGTGCATCGCGACCGGGATCAGCGCGTCCGGGTTCGCCGTGCGCCACGACCGATAGGCGCGGATGAGGACGGCGCACCAACCCCACGAGCCGACGACCAGCAGCGTGGCGCCGATGTAGAAGGCCGGGTGCGCCTTGAGCGGCGGGTAGAACGTGTAGAGGACCGACGCGCGGCCGCTCAGGATGGCGACGGCGGCCGCGGCCGTCCCGGCGACCGCCACCCAGTAGGATGTCCACGCCAGTCCCTGCCACGGGACCTCGCGCTTCAGCGCGCGCTCGGCCACCACGTAGCCGAGGCCCATGATGAAGAACGTCGTGAAGACGATCGCCATCAGGACACCGTGCGCGGTGACCGAGAGGTAGTACATCTTCTCGGAGCGGAACGGCAGGTCGAGGTTGGCGCGCGAGAGCGCCTGCATCATCGCCATCGCCGCCGCGATGCCGAAGGCGGCGACCGCCACGCCGATGTTGGCCAGGGCCAGCCGGCTGATGGGTCTCATGGCCGCGCCTCCACCACGATCTTCCCGCCCATCGTGTGGTGCCCGGTGCCGCAGTACTCGTTGCAGACCACGAGGTACTCGCCCGGCCGCTCGAAGGTGTAGGTGAGCTGGCTGACGTAGCCCGGCACCACCATCGTGTTGATGTTCGTCCCGGTCACCTGGAAGCCGTGCGTCACGTCCAGCGCCGTGAGGCGGAAGGTGACGCGCTTCCCCGCCGGGACCGTGACCGGGTTCGGGAGCCAGAAGAACGTCCCGCCGATCATCGTCACCGTCACACTGCCGTCCGGGTTGTCCGCCACGCCGGGCTGCGCGAAGCGCGGGTCGCTCATGACCTGCGTCGGGTCGATCGTCTCGATGTGGCTCGGCGGCCGGATGCCGTACGCGAACGTGGCCACGCCCGTGAACGTGAGGAACACCACGATCACCACCGCGGCGAACCACATCCAGAGCTTCTCATAGAAGTCCACGTTCATGGCGTCACCGCTCCGCGGGCGCGGAACAGCAGGAAGTAGAACGCGAGCCACCCGGCCGCGAACAGCAGCCCGTACAGGCCGACGACGGCGAGCGTACCGATCGGGTGGCGTGGCTCTCCCTGGGGAGCGTCACTCATGCGCACCTCGGGCGTGAGGAATCGGGGATCCAGCGAGCGGGAAGATACCCGAACGGCCGTTCGGTTCAAGCGCGAACGGAACACTCGGTTTTCTGCCGGGGCGCGCAGGCGACGCGGCCCCAGCGGGGCCCCGCCCTGCACGGGGCTCCGCCCGGTTATCTTGTGACCACCCCACGCACCGAGCCGCCGCCCATGGCCGCACCCGCCGTCCAGCCGCCCACCGTGAAGGTCAGCGAAGCCGAGGCCCGTGCCGTCGCCGAGGCGGCGCGCGAGACGGAGTGGACCTCCCCGAGCTTCGTCGCCGAATTGTTCGACGGGAGACTGCGGATGGACCTCATCCATCCCCACCCCGCCCCGGACCCGGAAGAGGAGGCGCGCGCGAAGCCGTTCCTCGACCGGCTCGCGGCCTTCCTGCGCGAGCACGTGGACGGGGACCGCATCGACCGCGAGGGGCGGATCCCGCCGGAGGTCGTGCAGGGCTTCAAGGCCATCGGCGCGTTCGGCATCAAGATCCCCGTCGCCTACGGCGGCCTTGGCCTGTCGCAGTACCACTACGCGAAGGCGATGCAGCTCGTCTCCAGCGTCTGCGGCTCGTCCGTCGCGCTGCTGAGCGCGCACCAGTCCATCGGCGTGCCCCAGCCGCTCAGGATGTTCGGGACGCCGGAGCAGAAGCAGAAGTACCTGCCACGCCTTGCGAAGGGGATGGTCTCGGCGTTCGCGCTCACCGAGGTGGGCGTGGGGAGCGACCCGGCGGCCCTCGAGACGCACGCCGAGCCGACCCCCGAGGGCGACTGGATCCTGAACGGCGAGAAGCTCTGGTGCACCAACGGCACCATCGCGGAGGTGATGGTCGTGATGGCGCGCACCCCGCCGAAGGTGGTGGACGGGCGGGAGCGCCGGCAGATCACGGCCTTCATCGTCGAACGCGACTGGCCCGGCGTCGAGGTGGTGCACCGCTGCGAGTTCATGGGGCTCAAGGGGATCGAGAACGGCGTCATCCGCTTCACGGACGTGCGCGTCCCCAGGGAGAACCTGCTGTGGGGTGAGGGGAAGGGCCTGAAACTCGCCCTCGTCACGCTCAACACCGGCCGGCTCACGCTCCCCACGTCGGCGGTCGCGGCGGCCAAGCGGTGTCTCCAGATCGTGCGCGACTGGGGGAACACGCGGGTGCAGTGGGGGCGGCCCGTGGGCCAGCACGACGCCATCGCCCAGCTCATCGGCCGCATGCAGGCCGACGCCTTCGCGCTCGAGGCGGTGGCGGAGCTGTGCTCGCTCCTGGCCGACAAGGGCGGCTACGACATCCGGCTCGAGGCGGCGATCGCGAAGCTGTTCAACAGCGAGCGCGCCTGGGACATGATCGACGAGACGGTGCAGATCCGCGGGGGGCGGGCCTACGAGACGGCCGACTCCCTCCGCCGGCGCGGGGAGACGCCGTACCCCGTGGAGCGGATCATGCGCGACTTCCGCATCAACCTGATCTTCGAGGGCAGCTCGGAGATCATGCACCTGTTCATCGCCCGCGAGGCGGTGGACCGGCACTTCCGCGTCGCCGGACCCCTGCTCGACCCGGCGGTACCGGCGGCGCGGAAGCTCGGTGTGCTGCTGCGGACCGCGCTCTTCTACGCGGGGTGGTACCCGGGGCGCTGGCTCGGCGTGCCGGCGGTCCTGAAGTACGGCGAGTTCGGCCCGCTCGCGAAGCACGTGCGCTACGTGGACCGCACCAGCCGCAGGCTCGCGCGCACCGTCTTCCACGCGATGGTGCGCTACGGGCCGAAGCTCGAGCGCCGGCAGATGGTGCTGTTCCGGCTCGTGGACGTGGGGAGCGAGCTGTTCGCGATGGCGGCCGCGTGCAGCCGCGCGATGATGGTGGCGAAGCAGGGCCACCCCGAGGCGCTGGAGCTGGCCGACCTCTTCTGCCGCCACGCACGGCGCCGGATCCGCTTCCACTTCCGGCGGGTGTTCAACAACGACGACCTCGCGACCTACGCCATCGCGAAGAACACGCTCGCGGGGAAGTATGCGTGGTTCGTGGAGCAGGGGGTCGTGTAGGCGGCGGGGCACCGGCGCACCGCCACGCCGACGCACGGAGCGGGCGCCGGCCATGGGGGCGCACCCGGCCTGGCGCCGGGCCCGGCTGCGTGGGGCGTCCGCCCTCCGCTACCGGCCCTCCCCCGTGCCGATTCCCGCTTCCCGACTCCCGACCATCTCCGCTATCGTCCTCCCCTCCCCCCGCCGCACCCGCACGAACGCGTCGCCCGCGGCGACGGGCCCCTCCTCCAGCACGCGGCAGTACCACCCCGTCCGCCGCAGCTCCACGAACCGCTTCCCAAACGCGCCCGAGCCGATGTGCGCCGCCAGCTTGAAGCACGGCATCCTCGGCTTCGTCGCCTCGAGCAGCGCGCGCCCGGCCCGGAACACGTCCCCCTGGCGAACGTCGTCCTCGAGGTAGCCCTCGATGGTGAGGTTCTCCCCCAGCCGGCCCGGTACCAGGTCGTCACGACCCAGCTCCTCGCGCCACGCCGTGACGTGCTCGTGCGGATAGCAGTACACCGCCTGGTCCGGCCCCCCGTGCACACGACGATCCGCCTGCGCATCCCCGTCGAGGTTCAGGAACCGCACCATCCGCGGCCCGGCAACGGGCCGCTTCACGATCCCGGACGGCACGACCCCCTTCCCCGCCGTCTCCAGCGGCGCGGGGACACCCACACAGACCGCCACCACCCGCCCCCTCTCTCCCATCTCCTCTCTCCCCCTCTCCTCTCTCCCCTCTCCTCTCTCCCCTCTCCTCCTCTCCTCCTGTTCCCTCTCCTTACTCCCTCTCCTGAAACGCCCTCACGTTCCTCCGAATCTGCCCCTCATGCTTCTCCAGGTGCTCGGCATAGATCTCCAGCCACATCCTCGCCGTGTACTCCGCTCCGGGCATCTCCGAATGCGTCCCCGCGCGGTCCCATGCCGACGCCGGCAGCCGCCGGATGAACTCCGACGTCCAGCGCCGCACGATCTCGACCTGCTCCAACGCGACGCCCATCGGCAGCGTGTGGTAGTCGAAGTCCCGCGCCCACTGGTCCTGATCGTAGCCCTGGATCGCCGGCCGGTCGCACCCGACGAGGTACCGGATCCGCATCGCCGCGTTCGTCTCGCTGTCGGCGCAGTGGCAGACGATCTCGTGCACCGACCACTTCCCCGGCCCCGGCCGCCACTGCATCGCCTCGGCCGGCACCTCGGCGAGCGCCGTGCGGATCAGCGATGGACCGCGCTCGTAGCGCTGGATGAGCCGCTCGATTCCCTGCATGCATGCCTCCCGGTGCGTGTCGGACGGAACGGCGCGGCCCCCGGCGCAGCGGGAGCCGTCGCGACCGATCGGTGGATAGCGCGAAGGTAACACACCGACCGCGCCCGGGTGGTCAGTCCCCCGCGCCGCGAACATCCGTTATCGTTCGCTCCCATGCACGCCTTCCACCGAACCCTCGTGCTCATGCTCGTGGCCGCGGCCTGCGTTCCCGCCGGGCCGCCGCCCGGCCCGCCACCCTCGGCCCAGGCCCAGAACGACCCCATCGGCTTCCTCCTGGAACGCCGCGACTCCCTCGATCTCAGCGACTCGGTGACGTTCCAGCTGTCGCGGCTCAATCTCCGGCTCTTCTCCCGCAACCGCCCGCTCCAGTTCCAGGTGGACACCGCGCTCTACCGCGTCCGCGGCAGCCGCGCCCCGCGCCCCGGAGAGGAGATGCCGCCGGAGGTCCGGGAACGCCTCGAGCCGCTGCTGGCGCAGATCCGCGCGAACACGGCGGCGGCGCGTGATACGGCGTGGGCGATGCTGACGGCGGAACAGCGGGAGAAGGCGGAACGGCTACAGGCGCGGGCGGACAGTGTCGCGCGGCGCGGTGGACCGCCGACGCGTCGGCGGTAGAGGAGAGCGGAGAGGGGACAGAGGAGCGAGGAGGGGCTGGCCCCGGAGATCCGGCACCAGCCCCTCACGACGCCACTGGGCGTCAAGCCCGATTCACGATCCCCGCTTCCCCGGAACGTTCACTCCATCCCCGGCCTGCCCGCCGGCGCGGGCGGCGCCACGCGCGGCATCATCTCGTCGCGGTTGGCCAGCGTGTACACCGTCCACGCGACGACCGTCGCCGCCTGCTTGAGATCGTCCATCACCAGCCGCTCGTACGTGTCCACGTGCGAGTGGTGGGACCGGATGCCATACTCCAGCGGGTCCTGGATGAACTGGAAGCCCGGCACGCCGCGCCGCCAGAACGAGATGTGGTCCGTCCCGCCGGTGCGGTCGAGACGGTTGGCGACGTAGCCGAGGTCCGTGAACGGGGCGAGGACCTGGTCGAACACCTGCACCGCGCCCTCGTTCAGCTCTCCGTACACGCCGCGCAGGCGGCCGCTGCCGTTATCCACGTTGAGGTACGCCGAGATGTTCGGCAGCTCCGCCGCGTGCTGGCGCGCGAACGCCGCCGAGCCGAGCAGACCCTGCTCCTCCCCGCTCCACAGGCCGATGCGCACCGTGCGGCGCATCGGCAGCCCGACCGCCTTGAGAATGCGCATCGCCTCCATCATGACGATCGTGCCGGCGCCGTTGTCCGTGGCGCCGGTACCGCTGTGCCAGGAATCGAAGTGCGCTCCCACCATCACGGACTGCTGCCGCAGGTCCGTCCCCGGGATCTCGCCCAGCACGTTGAACTCGCGGCGGTCGGGGTTCACCCACCGATTCTGCACGTTCACCTCGAGCCGCGCGGGCACGCCGCGCTTCGCCAGGCGGACGAGCTGCCCGTACTGCTCGTGGCTCAACATGAGCGTCGGGACGGGCTCATAGGCGCTGTCGCGCGCCAGCCGCCCGTCGGGGTGGCCGCCGGTGCGGAGGATGCCGTAGGTCCAGCCGGACGGCACGAGCAGCACCGCTGGTGCCTCGCGCCGAAGCAAGGCCATCGTGGCGCGGTTGCGCGCCTGCATCTGCTGGAACTGTTGCATCTGCTGCGGCGAGGGTCCGGCCTGGGGCTGCGGCGGCGGCTGCGGCCGCCGCGCGCTCCACGCCAGGATCGAATCGGCGTCGTAGCGCCGGGGCGTCGGGTCGAACTCCGGGCCGATGGGCCGCCACGGCTGGTACATCACGCATGTGCCGCGCAGCCGGCCGGCGTAGCGCGCCAGCTCCGTGGTGTCCTGCACCTCCACGTACACCACCGGGCAGGTCACGGTGCCGCGCGTGCTCCCGCTCCACGCCTGCGGCTCGGCGCGCAGCGGCTGCAGCACCGGCTCCAGCATGCGGCCGGCGAAGCTCACCCGGTCCCAGCCGCGGCCGAACAACGAATCCCACGGTTCGATGACGACGTTCGTCAGCCCCCAGGCGCGCATCGTCTGGGCGGCCCACTCCTGCGCCCGCCGCATCCCGGTCGAGCCGGTCAGCCGCGAGCCAACGCCGTCGAGCAGCTGCTGCGCGATCGTGTCCACCTGCGAGCGGTTCATCCCCTCGTCGCGGATGCGCGCGAGCGCGGCGTAGTCGAGCCGCTCCTGCACCACGGGTTGCTGGGCGGCGGCGGGAACGGCCAGCGCCAGCGCGAGCGCGGCGGCCCCGAGCGTACGGAGGTTCATCAGGCACGACTCCTGGACTGGTGGGTACAGGGGACCGGCCCGGCGGGCCGGCATGACACTACCGCCTCATCGTACGGCGCGGCTCCCGGATTCGTTGCAGGAACGTCAGGATCCCCGCCCGTCGGGCCGCCATCGCGGCCACCGTGCCCCCGTCCCTCCGTGCCGGCTATCTTATCGCCTCATGCCGCCCTCCCAGTACATCTTCCAGACCTACCGGCTCGGCAAGGTCGTCCCGCCGAACCGCCACGTCCTCAAGGACATCTCGCTCGCGTTCTTCCCCGACGCCAAGATCGGCATCCTCGGCCTCAACGGGGCCGGGAAGAGCTCCCTGTTGAGGATCTTCGCGCAGGTGGACCCCGACTTCATCGGCGAGGCACGGCCGGCCGAGGACATCAAGATCGGCTTCCTGCCACAGGAGCCCGTCCTCGACCCGACAAAGGACGTCCGCGGCAATGTCGAGGAGGGGCTCGCCCACATCCGCGCCCTGCTCGACGAGTTCAACGCCATCAGCGCGCGGTTCGCCGAGCCGATGGACGACGACGCGATGCAGAAGCTCCTCGATCGGCAGGGGACGCTCCAGGAGCGGATCGACCACCTCGGGGCGTGGGAGCTGGACCATCGCATCGACCTCGCGATGGACGCCCTGCGCCTGCCGCCGGGCGACGCCGACGTCACCAAGCTCTCGGGCGGCGAGCGGCGCCGGGTCGCGCTGTGCCGGCTGCTGCTCAGCAAGCCCGACATGCTGCTGCTCGACGAGC
>CAYLJK010000053.1:0-8360 GCA_964383975.1 uncultured Gemmatimonadales bacterium
TCGATCGAGTCCGATTGCCCGTGGGCATAGTCGTACATCGGGTAGATGCACCACGCGTCCCCGGTCCGGTGATGGTGCTCGCGCTTGATGCGGTAGAGCACCGGGTCCCGCATCAGCATGTTGGGCGATGCCATGTCGATCTTCGCGCGCAGCACGCGGGCCCCGTCGGGGAACTTCCCGGCGCGCATGGCGCAGAACAGCTCGAGGTTCTCGGCCACCGACCGGTCGCGGTACGGACTGGGACGCCCGGGCTCCGTCACCGTGCCGCGGTAGCGGCTCATTTCCTCGTTCGAGAGGTCGCAGACATAGGCATGGCCGTGCTCGATGAGGTATTCCGCGTACCCGTAGAGCCGTTCGAAGTAATCGGACGCGTAGTAGAGCCGGTCCTCCCAGTCGAAGCCCAGCCAGCGGACGTCCTCCTGGATGGCGTCCACGTACTCGACGTCCTCGGCGGCCGGGTTGGTGTCGTCGAAGCGGAGGTTGCACTGACCGCCGTACTGGCGGGCCAGCCCGAAGTTCAAATGGATGGACTTCGCGTGTCCGATGTGGAGGTAGCCGTTGGGCTCCGGCGGGAAGCGCGTGTGGACGCGGCCCCCGTGCTTCCCGGAGGCATTATCCGCGTTGATGATGTCCTGAATGAAGTGGGTCGAGGGCTTCGGTACAGCGTCAGGCATGCATACCCCAAGTCGAACGGCCGGACGGGTTCCGGGATTCACTCCCTGCGGCAGCGGGGAGTATCACGAGGCCCGCCGGGGGCGGCAAGGGCGCGGAGCCGCGGATGTGGTCCGGAGCGGGGCGCCCCGGCAACGGGAAGGTGGCGAAGACGACGGCAAGGGCCAGAACGCGCAGGCCAAGCTGGTCGTGTCGGAACCACGGGTTGCCGTCGGCCGGATCGTCAGGGACCATGAGGCGTCGCGTCCGAGGGCTCCCCGTGAGTGCCGCGCCCGACGATCACTCGCAACGGTTGAGGCCGGGAGCCCGCGGCGCCCGCCGCCGGCGTTCACCCCCCCGGCTCGGCTCGCACCAGCGGTGCCGGCTCCGCGGGAGGCGGAGCCGCGACCGCCAGGCGCCGCCCGATCCTCCGGGCCGTGAGGCCGAGCGCCACGAGCACCGCGGTGCCGAGCGCCATCTTCCACGCCGCCTTGGCGGCGGCACCGAGGAAGGCGGGGCGCACGGCGGCCTGGACGCGCGAGCGAACCTCGAGGAAGTCGAGCAAGAAGAGGGCCGCCGCGATGACGAGGAGCGCGGCGAGAGCCAAGAGCGCGTACGCGGCGGCGACGAGCACGCGCCGGTGCGCGAGCACGGTCGCGGCGACGAGAGCGAGGAAGACGCCCAGAAGCGGCGTCATGAGTGCGCCGCTCAGGAGCCCTACCGAGCCGAAGCGCCACTCGGCTTCGGCGGGACGCGGGGGCCAGAGGGCGGGGAGCGCGTCGCTGAGCGGGATGACGATGAGCAGCGCGCCGATCACGTAGAGCGCGCGGGCGATGGTCCGACGGTTCTGCTCGTCGAGGTGCACGGTCGGCTCACGGTGCCGGGAATGGGACCGCCCCGCTGGGGCGCGGGGCGGCGGTCAACCTACGGCCCGGCGCGCCAGTGCGACAGGCCCGACGCTCCGGCGCAGCGCCGCCCCCGCGATGCCGACCGGGCCGGTGCCCGGCAGGCCCGTACACCGGGCCGCAGGACGCGCACGAGCCCGCCACCTGGTGTTGCGTGCAAGAGACGGGGAGGGTCGCCCGGGATTGCCTCGCGCCGGGTGCGCAACGGCGCGCCCGCCCGGGGGCGGACGCGCCACGCGGTGCCTCCGAGGCGTCAGCCGCCGATGATGCCCGGCAGCCGCGCGACCACCGTGCGCTTGCCGCTCGAGGAGATCGGCGCGGCGCCGAGGTACACGTCGAAGAGCGCCCAGCAGAGCGCGCGGCTGTTGATGACCGGCTTCCCCTGGCCACCGATGGAGGTGTGGAACGCTCCGTCGGGGGTGCAGGTGAAGACCAGCTCCGCCCCCTGGGTGAGGCGGTCGAGGCTGAAGTACGTGCGGAACTGCTCCAGCGCCGCCTCGCCGCCGGCCATGCCGCGGCCCGCCGCGGCGACCACGCGCGGCCGGAGCGCGCCGTCGAACGCCTCCGACATCTGCTCCCCGCCCACGTTGCGCGTCATGACCAGCCGCATGGACATCGGGAAGCCCATCCGCAGGATCGTTGTGTAGAGCGAGGCGTCCGCCGCGAGCTGCTCCGGGGTCTTCCCCGCGTACGCCCCCAGGGCGCCGCGCGCGCCGGCCTCGTCCACGTAGAGCCCGAAGGCGTAGACCTTCACGTTCAGCACCGTCCGCGTACGCAGCCCGGTGCCGGCCAGGACCTGCGTGCTTCCGTCGGCGACGGTCATGCTGGTCGGGAAAGCGACCCCGCTGGCGGGTTCCGTGACGGTCTGGGCGGCCGCGGGGGCGGCCAGGACGGTGACGGCGACGAACGGGAGCAGGCGGCGCATGCGGGACCTCAGGGCTGGGGGTTGACGGATGCCGGAGAAGATACCGGGGGCGCGCCGGCGCGACAGGGGGCGCGCCGGCGACGCCCGCCTCCGGCGCGGTGCGTGCCATGCCAGACGAGGATCATCGGCCTACATCGGCCGCCCGTCCGCCGGGTCGCGACCGGATCTCGTTCGGGGGCTGCCGGGGGAGTGAGCGGAGGGCGAGGGACTCGAACCCTCACGGGCTTGCGCCCAGCGGTTTTCAAGACCGCCGCCTTACCAGTTAGGTCTAGCCCTCCAGGTGCGGCCGGGCCGCGATCGAAGGATACGGGCGTCCCGTCGTGGCGCGCCAGCGCGGCGCCGCGCCGGGCGCTCAGACGGCAACGCGTACCAGCGGCACGGTCGCGGATGCGGCGCGTCGGCGCCCGCGCACCCGCTCGCGGTTGATGCGTCCCGCCGAAGCGACGGCGGCGTAGATGCTCCGGCCCCGGCCGGCCAACGCCGCGACGCGCACGATGGTGACGCCGGTACCGGTCCCGTCGAACCTTGGGGTGTCGGACCAGTCGGTCCAGTCGATGCCGTCCACCAGCATCCCGAGCAGCGCGGTGCCGAGGGCGGCGGTCCCGATCCAGATGTACCCGGCCTTCTCCCGCTGCCAGTTGTAGATCTGCCCGCCCCCGGGAAAGACCCCGCTCGGCAATGCGGCGACCAAGGGGCTCTGCCGACCGGGAACGGACGCGGCCGGCACCGGTGGCGCGCGGGATTGGCGCGCGCCGGGCGGTGGCGGCGTGCGCTGACCGTGCGGCGGAACGGCGAACGGCACGGTCACGAGCAGGGCGACGGCGAGACGCGGCGGCGGTGCCGTGGTCTCCTCCCGTTGCCGGACCATGCTGCGGCGTCGGGAACGTGTCAGGCTCGGGTTGACCCCTCCGCGCCGGGCGGGCGAAGTTGCGGAGTCCCTCACCGGTACGGGTCCATGTCGCGTGCGGTCCTCTCCCTGCTGTGCGCCAGCGTCCTGCTCGCCTGCGGCGGCCCCTCGTCGGACGGGGGCGCGGCGGCCTCCGGTCGCTGGATCCTCCTCGACAGCCTCGAGGTGGCGAGCAACTACCTCGACGACAGCTCGATCGTCCGCGCCGACAGCGGGCACATCCTTGTCTGGACCGAGTCGCGCCTGGTGCAGCCCGACACCAGCGTGCGGGGCTCGCGCGGCGGCACGCTGCGCGAGGTCTGGCGCTACGGCATCCGCTACGAGTTGGACTGCATCGGGCACCGGCTGCGCGTGGTCGAGATGGTCGGCCACGGCCTGACGGAGGAGCGGCTGGTGATCCAGGAGGCGCCCGACCCCTGGGTCGGGACCGCGGGCCGACCGGCCCGCGAGCGGTTTCTCTCCCGGGCGTGCAGCCGGGCGGAGGTGCACCGCGTGATCGGGGACACGTCGCGGACCTGATGGCGGAGCGGCCGCGGTGGCCGTACCCGATGCGCGAGGCGTATCGCATCGGGCGGCAGGAGCGGCCGTGACCGCCGCAGCCCGCCGGCGGGGAGGGGCGCGCTGATGGCCGTCTGGCCGCTGGAGGGTGCGCGGCAGCGCGGTCCCCGCGCGGCGGTCGTGCGCCGCGGGAAGCTCCTCGCCTGGGCGACGCTCGGCTACAACGCGCTGGAGGGCCTGGTGGCGGTGGGTGCGGGGCTCGCGGCGGGTTCGATCGCGCTGGTCGGTTTCGGCGTGGACAGCGGGATCGAGCTGGCGGCCACGCTCGCCGCGCTGTGGCGGCTCCATGCCGAGCCGGAGGCGCGCCGCCGCGAGCGCGCCGAGCTGGTGGCGCTGCGGACGGTGGGCGGGCTCTTCCTCGCACTGGCCGCGTACGTCGCCGTGGACGCCGTGCGCACGCTGGTCACGGGCACGGCGCCGGACGAGAGCCCTGTGGGCATCGTCCTGGCCGCGCTCTCGCTCATCGTGATGCCGCTGCTGGTGCGCGCCAAGCGCCGCGTCGCCGTCGCGCTCGACTCGAGCGCCCTCGCGGCCGAGGCGCAGCAGACGATGATCTGCACGTACCTCTCCGCGATCCTGCTCGGCGGCCTGCTGGTGAACGCTGTGTTGGGATGGTGGTGGGCGGACCCCGCAGCCGCCCTCGCGATGGTGCCGCTGATCGTCCGCGAGGGGTGGACGGGGCTGCGCGGCCGCCCGACCTGCACCTGTCCAACCTGACGGCCCGGAGACCGCATGGCCCAGGCCACCGCCGACCTCGTCCACTACCAGGACGGCACCGTCGTCTCCCGCACGCTCATCCGGAAGCCGACGGGCACCGTCACCGTCTTCGCCTTCGATCAGGGCGAGTCCCTGAGCGAGCACACGGCGCCGTTCGACGCGCTCGCCTTCGTCGTGGACGGTGAGACGGACATCACCATCGCCGGTGAGGCGCACCGGGTGGGCGCCGGCGAGATGCTGCTGCTGCCCGCCGGGAAGCCGCACGGCGTGAAGGCCGTGACGCGGTTCAAGATGGTGCTGGTGATGATCCGGGAGCCGGCTGGGGCCTAACACCGCCGGTCCAACGGCGTCCAACCGGTAGCCGTAGCAGAGCGTGTGAACCTGCCGAACGCCGGTGCCGGAGCCGCCATGCGCCAGCGCCTCGCCGTCCTCCTCGGCGCGGCGCTCGTCGCGCTGGCCGTGCTCGGCACCCCGGCCCGGGCGCAGGCGGGGATGGGCACCGACGTCATCACCGGGACGGTGCGCGGCGAGGACGGTGCGCCGCTCCTGGGTGCGACCATCGAGGCGACTTCGCTCGAGACGCAGGTCACGCGCCGCGCGGTCACCGACGCGCGTGGTCGTTTCACCATCCTCTTCCCGGACGGCGGCGGTCAGTACCGCATGACCGCGCGTGCCATCGGCATGAGCCCCCGCATCGAGCTGCTGCAGCGCTACGCGGACGAGGACCGGCTGGTGTGGAACGTCCAGCTGCGCGGCGGCGTGGTCACGCTCGACGCGATCACGGTGCGCAGCGCGCCGGCCATCACGCGGGCTCCGGACGGGCCGACGCCGGGGGCGACGGAGCGGGCGCTGAGCCAGGAGCTGCTCGCGCGGCTCCCCACGGACGCCACTGACCTGGCGCTGCTCGCCGCGCTGGTCCCCGGCGTGACGGCGCTCGGCGCGAGCGACACGACAGCCGCGGCGTTCTCCGTGGCGGGACTCGGCGCGGACGCGAACGCCCTCACACTCGACGGCCTGCTCTTCGGCACGTCCAGCGTGCCGCAGGAAGGGCTGCGGCAGACCCGGGTGATCACGAGCACGTACGATGTCTCGCGCGGCCAGTTCAGCGGCGGCATGATCGCCTCCACGACGCGCAGCGGCAGCAACGTCATGCAGGGCTCGTCGCAGTACCAGCTGCGGGACGACGACCTCGCGCTCGGCGGCGAGGAGTCGCCGTACGCGCAGGGGTTCACCCAGCACGTGGCCAGCGGCGGCATCGGGGGGCCGCTGGTGCGCGACCGGCTGTTCTGGTTCGGCTCGCTCCAGCTGCGGATGCGGTCGGACCCGCAGCAGACGCTGCTCAGCGCCGGCCCCGCGGACTACCAGAGGCTCGGCGTCCATCCCGACTCGGTGGCGCGATTCCTGGCCATCCTGAGCGCGCTCGGCGTGCCGCCGGCGAGCGTGCCGGGCTCCGCCACACGCACCAACGACAACCTCTCGGGGCTGCTGCGCCTGGACTGGGTCGTGTCGAACGCGCACACCCTGAGCCTGCGCGGCGACTGGCGCGGCACGGACCAGGACCCGACCCGCCTCGGGCCGCTCGCCCTGCCGCAGACAGGCGGCGTGCTGGAGTCGTCGGGTGGCGGTGTCATGGCGACGCTCACCTCGCGTTTCGGCGCGACGGTGCTGAACGAGGCGCGGGCCTACTGGCAGACGTCGCGCAGCGACGCCGACCCGTTCACGCTGCTGCCGCAGGGGCGGGTGCAGGTCGCGTCGGACCTGGACGACGGGAGCCGCGGCGTCGCCACGCTCGTCTTCGGCGGCAACGCGGGGCTTCCCAGCCGGTCGCGCGGGCACAGCCTCGAGGCGTCGAACGAGCTGTCGTGGCTGCCGGGCAGCGGCGGCCACCGGTTCAAGCTGGGTGCGTACGTGCTGCGCGAACGCGCGACGCAGCTCACCGGGAGCAACCTGCTCGGCACCTTCCAGTACAACTCGCTGGCGGACCTCGACGCCGGGCGGGCGGCCTCCTACCGCCGTGTCCTGGAGCCGACGGACCGCACGTCGCCGGGGACGCGCTGGGGCGTGTACGGCGGCGACGTCTGGATGGTGACGCGGCCGTTCCAGCTCACCTACGGCGTGCGGCTGGAGGGGTCGTCGTTCGGCGCGGTGCCGGCGTACAACCCGGCGGTCGAGACCGTCTTCGGGCGGCGCACCGACCGGCTGCCGGCCGAGACGCACGTGAGCCCGCGCGTCGGCTTCACGTGGACGCTGGGCGGCGCGCCGTTCGAGCGGGGCCGGATGCCGTCGCCGCCGACGCTCGTGATCCGCGGCGGGATCGGCGAGTTCCGCAGTCAGCCGCCGGCGAACCTGGTGGCGCAGGCCCGCGCCGCCACCGGCGTGGACGACGCGCTCGCGCAGGTCTCGTGCGTGGGAGCGGCCGTGCCGGCGCCCGCGTGGGGCCAGTACTGGCTCGATCCGTCCACCATCCCGGACGGGTGCGCGGATGCCGGGCCGGGCCTGCCGCCCGACACGCAGCCGGCGCGCTCGGTCGTCCTCCTGGCCGACGGGTTCGAGGCGCCGCGCGCCTGGCGCGGCTCGCTGGGCGTGGAGCGGCGGCTGACACAGCTGTTCCGGCTCACGGTCGAGGGGAGCTTCTCGCGCGGGATCCGCCAGGCGGGCTTCCGCGACCTCAACCTCGACGCGACGCCGCGCTTCACGCTCGCCGACGAGGGAGGCCGGCCGGTGTACGTGGCCGAGGCGGCGATCGCGCCGGCCTCCGGCGCGGCGAGCTTCGCCGCCTCGCGCGTGGACCCCGCCTTCGGCAACGTGTACGAGGCGGCCTCGACGCTCGAGTCGCGCGCGCTCCAGCTGACGGTGGGCGTCGGCGGCATCCTGGGGCGCGGCATCGTGCTCAACGGGTCGTACACCTGGCAGCGCGTGCGGGACGAGGCGACGGGTGCGCGCGGCGGAACGACCGCGGGGGACCCCAACGCGGCGGAGTGGGCGCGGAGCGAGCTGGAGCGCCGCCACAGCTTCCTGGCGACCATCACCTACCCGCTGTCCACCACCGTCGAGCTCACGTCCATCGGCCGGCTCACGTCCGGCGCGCCGTTCACCCCGACCGTGGGTGGGGACGTGAACGGCGACGGCGCGCGCAACGACCGGGCGTTCATCTTCGACCCGCTCGATCCGGGTGATGTGGCGGAGGGGATGGCTCGCCTGCTCGCGTCGGCGCCCGGCGCGGTGCGCGGGTGCCTCCGCGCGCAGGTGGGGCGCGTCGCCGGCCGCAACTCGTGCACGGGGCCGTGGCAGGCGTCGCTCGACTTCCAGCTCAACTGGCGGCCGACGCTGTTCGGCCTGAACCGGCGGCTCACCGTCTCGGTCATGACGGTGAACTTCCTGCGCGGGCTCGACGAGCTGCTGCACGGCGCTGCGCGGGCGAAGGGGTGGGGGCTGATGACCCGGCCCGATCCGACCCTGCTGTACGTGACGGGCTTCGACACCGCCGGCCACCGCTTCCGGTACGAGGTGAACGAGCGCTTCGGCGCGACAGCGGGCTCCGCCAACGCCTTCCGGCCGCCGTTCCAGATCGGGATCCAGATGCGGTACACGATCGGCCCGGACCGGATGCGGCAGGCGCTGGACGCGATGCGGGGCGGAGGACGGCCGGTGCAGGGACCGGGGCTCGGCATGGGGATGGGCGGGGGGCCCGGCGAGG
>CAYLJK010000053.1:8370-10073 GCA_964383975.1 uncultured Gemmatimonadales bacterium
CGGGTGCGGCGTTCCGGTTCCCCGCCGCGAACGCGCAGGAGATGGTCGCCCGCCTCGAGGCCGCGCTCCCCAACGCGGCGGCCGTCGCCATCCAGCTGCGCGACTCCCTGGGCCTCGACTCGGCGCAGGTGGTGCTGCTCACGCCGGTGCGCGATTCACTCGCGGCGCGCAACCAGGTGCGTCTCGATTCCCTGCGCTCCGTGCTGCGACGGGAAGGGGACTCGCCCAACCTGATGCGGGTCATGCCGGTGCTGCGGCCGCTCTTCGAGGCGGCGCGCAACGACGTGGCCCAGTCGCTCGCGACCGTCCGCGCCATCCTCACCGAGGAGCAGTGGGAGAGACTGCCGGAGAACGTGCGGACCCTGCCGATGATGCTGAGGCCCGGGCCCCAGCGGCCTTGACGCCCGCCAGGCTACGTTGACGGTGCCCGTACCGGAGACCGCCATGCGCACCCGCACGCTCGTTGCCCTGGCCACCTTCGCCGTCGTCGCCGTGCCGGCCGCCGGGCAGCGCGCCCCGCTGCGACGGGTGCCGGCGGAGCGGTTCCCGGGGTATATGGCCGCGTTCCTCGACAGCGCCGAACAGGAGCTGGCGGCGCGCACCGTAACCGTGTCCCGCGCCGGATGGGTGGCCGCCAACTTCATCACCGAGGACACCGAGGCCCTCTCGGCCTGGTTCCAGACCGACTACGCGCTGGCCGTGCGCCGGCTCGCGACGCGGGCGGCGCGCTACCAGGCGCAGCGCATCGCGCGCTCGCCGGACGTCGAGCGCCGGCTGCGGCTCCTCACGCTCATGCTTGCGGCCCCGTCGCCGCCCGACAGCGCGCGCGCCGCGGCGATGACCGCGCTCCAAGTCGGGATGGAGGCCGACTACGGCCGCGGGCGCTGGTGCCGCCCGCGGCTGGGGCCCGGGGAACGCTGCCTCGCGATCGCCGAGGTGGAGAGCATCCTCGCCGTGAGCCGGGACCCGGCCGAACGGCTCGACGCGTGGCGCGGCTGGCACCGGGTCGGCGTGCCGATGCGGGAGCGCTATGGTCGCTTCGTGGCGCTCGCGAACGAGGGGGCGCGCACCCTCGGCTACGCCGACGTCGGCGCGATGTGGAGGTCGGGCTACGACCTGCCGGCGGACAGCTTCGCCGCGGAGATGGATCGCCTGTGGGAGCAGGTGCGGCCCTTCTACCTCTCGCTGCACGCATTCGTGCGGCGGAAGCTGGCGGAGCGCTACGGGCCGTCGGTCGTGCCGCCGGGCGGCCCGATCCCGGCGCACCTGCTCGGCAACCTCTGGGCGCAGGATTGGAGCAACGTGTACGACGTGGTGGCGCCGGCACAGGCCGCGCCCGCCGTGGACCTGACGGCGCGGATCCAGGCGCGCGGCCTCGACGCCCACGCCATGACGCGGATGGGCGAGGCGTTCTTCACCTCGCTGGGCTTCGCGCCGCTCCCGGAGACGTTCTGGCGGCGGTCGCTGCTCACGCGGCCGCGGGACCGGGACGTGGTCTGCCACGCCAGTGCGTGGAACATCGACAACCGCGAGGACCTGCGCATCAAGATGTGCATCCGGCCCATCGCGGAGGACCTGGTCACCATCCACCACGAACTCGGCCACAACGTCTACCAGCGCGCCTACCAGGACCAGCCGTTCCTCTACCAGGGCGGGGCGCACGACGGCTTCCACGAAGCGATCGGCGACGCCGTCGCGCTCCC
>CAYLJK010000054.1:0-10009 GCA_964383975.1 uncultured Gemmatimonadales bacterium
CACACGACAGCTGGCGGTCCGGGATCCGGATGCCGTAGCGGGGCATGACGCGGTCGAACTCCCGCACGAAGTCCGTGCACACCTGGTGCCCGAGCCCGCGGGAGCCCGTGTGGACCAGCACGACGAGCTGGCCCTCGAAGAGACGGTAGGCGCCCGCCGCCGCGGGGTCGAGCACCCGGTCCACCCGCTGCACCTCGACGAAGTGGTTCCCCGAACCGATCGTCCCGACCTGGTCGCGGCCGCGCTGCTTCGCGCGCGGCGAGATCGCGTCCGGGTCCGCAGCGCCGAGGCTGCCGTGCGCCTCGGTGTGCGCGACGTCGTCGTCCGAGGCGAGACCGCGCTCGGCCATGAGCCGGGAGCCCCGTGCCAGCAGCCGCTCGAAGGCGGCATCGTCGAAGCCGAGGTGCCCGCCGCGCCCAGCGCCGGAGGGGATGGTGCGCGAGAGGTCGTGCACCAGCGCCTCGAGGCGCGGACGCACCGTCTCCGCCATGAGGTCCGAGGCGAGGAGCCGGACCCCGCAATTGATGTCGTACCCGACGCCGCCAGGCGAGATGACGCCGTCGGCGGTGGAGAACGCCGCGACGCCGCCCACCGGGAACCCGTACCCCTCGTGCGCGTCCGGCATCGCGAACGCCGCCTCCACGATGCCGGGGAGCGTGGCCACGTTCACCAGCTGGTCGAGCGAGTGATCGCGCCCGATCTGCTGCCACAGGTCCGCGTCCGCGAAGACGCGGGCGGGGACGCGCATGTCGGCGCGGGCCGCGCGCGGGATCTCCCACAGCTGCGGGCCCGCGCGCACGACCGGCCAGGTCCGGGTCGCCTCAGACATCGAGCGTCACCTCCGCCTCCAGCCCGTCCGCCGTGCGCTGTAGCCGCAAACCGCCCATCGTCGCGGCCTTCACGAAGGCGGGCGGCTCCGCGAGCCGCGCCCCGCGCACCGTTGCGCGGACTCGCCCCTCCCCCGCCTCGACGGCATCGAAGGCCACCGCCAGCCAGCGCTCGTGCTCGGCGAGGAACAGCAGCTCGTTGAGCCAGTCCACCAGGAGTGCGGCGTCGTCCGGGGCGAACAGCACGATCTCGCGGGGCGGGAGCGTCGCGGCGGGCACGGGTCCGCCGCGGCGGACGAGGCCCGCGAAGGCCCGACCGGCCTCGGCGACGACGCCGGACAGGTCGGCCGCGCGCACGCGGAGCACCGTCTCAGATGTGTGCTCCAGGAACTCGTGGCTCGCCATGGATGGAGCCTGCGGCCGCGGCGTGCCGGGCGCAAGCGCCGGTCGGAGCCGTGCCCGGCCGCGATCAGTGGGGGTGGTGGTGCCGCAGGATGTGCGGGCGCTCCAGCCCGTGGGCCAGCATCAAGGGCTCGTCATTCAGCACCTCCCGGGCCGGCCCCTCCGCGACCACGGCCCCGCGGTCGAGCAGGACGACCCGCGGACACAGCTCGACGACCAGCTCCAGGTCGTGCGTGGCGATTACCTGGGCCACCGGGAGAGAGGCGAGCAGCGCCTTCAGCTCCCGCCGCCCGCGCGGGTCGAGCCCGCTCGTCGGCTCGTCGAGCACCAGCACGCGCGCCTCGCAGGCCAGGAGCCCCGCGAGGCAGACCCGCCGGCGCTCGCCCTCCGAGAGGTGGTGCGGCACCCGCGCGCCGAAGCCCCCGAGGCCGACCTGCTCCAGGGCGCGCGCCACGCGTGCCTCCAGCACGGCGCCGGAGAGACCCAGCTGCCGCGGCCCGAACGCCACGTCCTCCCAGACCGTCGGACAGAAGAGCTGGTCGTCCGGGTCCTGGAACAGCAGGCCCACGTCGGCGCGGACCGCAGACAGTGCCGGCCCGGCCACGGGGCGCCCGAAGATGCGCACCGCCGGCGTCGCCGCCGGCCGCTCGGGGAGCAGGCCGTTGAAATGCGCGAGGAGGGTGGACTTCCCCGCTCCGTTCGGTCCGATGAGCCCCACGCGCTCGCCGTCCGCCACCACAAGATGCACGTCGTGCAGGGCCGCCGTGCCATCGGGGTAGCGGTACGCGAGGCCCCGCACCTCGACCGCGTTCACGTGCGCCACCCCCGTGCCACCATTGCGGCATACACGCGCTCCGCGCGCTCCGAGGTGCGCACGAAGAGGTGGGCGACGACCGTGGACGACAGCCACCAGCGGCGGCGCCGCACGGCGACGATCGTGCGGCTCTGCCGCGCCCGGTCCATGCGCCGCATCTCGTCCACCAGCACGAAGAGGTAGCGGTGCAGCAGGGCCAGCGTGGTCACGAGGAGCACCGGCACACGCGCGCGCCACAGCACGCCGAGGAGGTCCGTGAACCGGGTCGTCGTGGTGAGGAGCACCATGGCCGCGAGGCACAGCGTGCTGCGGGCCAGCATGGTCGCGAAGATGCGCGCGCCGCCCGGCTGGGCGAGCGCCAGCAACGCCACGCCGAGGGCGAAGGGCTCCAGCAGGAGCAGGCGGCGCAGGTACGGCCACGGCGGGATCCGCGCGGCCGCGGTCGCGGCGAGGAGGAGGCCGGCGGCCGGGAGCAGCGTGCGGGGTGACGGCGGCACCGTCACCACCGCGGCGACGAACAGCACCGCCGCCACCAGTTTCACGCCGGCCGGCGCGCGGTGGACCACGCTCTCCCGGTGCTCGTACGGGTCAGTCAGTCCGCGTCGCATCGGCGGCCGGCGGGCGGGGCCCCGCGGGCGTGAGCAGGCGGGCCAGCATCCACGCCAGAAGGAACGCGAGCGCCGTCCCGACGGCACCCGCGGTGAGGGTCGAAGCCACGGGGGACGCCAGGTCCGGCACGGCATAGTCGGGGAACGGCGCCGCCCCGGAGACCCGCGCCCGTCCGAGGAATCCGAGCCGCTCGGCCACCCGCTCGAGGCCGTCCGGCAGCGGGCTCGCGTGGGGCGCGACGAAGACCGCCAGGGCGAACGCGACGATGGACCCGCCGAGCGCCAGCTCGCCGTAGCCCGGCTGAAACGCGGGATCCTGCCGCTCCAGGAGCAGCTCCGGCCGCGCGCGCGCCACGCCGGCCACGACGAGCGTCGTGACGATCGCCTCGCCGACACCGATGAGCATGTGGACGCCCACCATCGCGGGGAACACCACGCGCCACACCGCCAGCCCAGACGAGGCCAGCTCGCCAGCACAGGCCACGGCCGTGGCCACGATCGAACACCACGAGGCGAAGGCCGTCGCCGCCAGCGTCCCGCGCAGCCCGTCGCTCCGCAGCCGCCGCGCGGCCCGGTAGACGACGTAGCCCGAGACCGGAGCCACGACGGCCATGTTGAGGACGTTGGCGCCCAGCGCCGTGAGCCCGCCGTCGGCGAACATCAGCGCCTGGAGCAGGACCACCGCGCTCATCGCCACGACGGCGGCGGCGGGACCGAGGAGCACCGCGGCGAGCGTGGCCCCGAGGAGATGCCCCGACGTCCCGCCCGCGACCGGGACGTTGAGCATCTGGGCGGCGAAGATGAACGCCGCGGCCAGCCCGATCAGCGGGACGCGGCGCGGCGGAAGCGTGCGCCGGACGGCGCGGAGCGCCGCCCCGAGCCCGGCGGCCGCGGCCACGGCGGTGGTGACGCCGGTGGGGACGTTGAGGAAGCCGTCCGGGATGTGCATACGGAGACCTAGCGGGGCCCAGCCGCCTTCTCAAGCCCCGGCACGCAGGACGGGTCCGCCGCCTCCTCGCGCGTGATGGCGTAGAGGAGCTGGTCCAGCACCCGGCCGTCCTTCACGGCGCTGCGCCGCAGGCGGCCCTCCAGCCGGTAGCCCGCCTTCTCGAGGACGCGGCACGAGGCGGCGTTGTCGGCGAACGGGAGCGCGAAGAGGCGCTGCAACGCCGGGCGCGTCGCCAGGAAGTGTCCCGTCGCGGCACGAAGCGCGGCCGTGGTGATCCCGCGGCCCCAGTGGGCCGTGCCGAGCCAGTAGCCGATCTCCGCCCCGACGCGCTCGACGTCCGTCAGCGGACGGATGCCCACGACGCCGACCGCCTCGTCCTCGACGGCGATCACCAGGTGGCAGCGTGGCTCCAGTGACCGGGCGTGCGCCACGAACCGCTCGCCGTCCACGACCGTGTACGGGTGCGGGAAGGCGTCTCTCAGGTTGAGCCAGATGCGGCGGTCGTTGGCGTGACGCGCGAGGGACGGAGCATCGGCCGCACGCACCTCGCGCAACGCGCACCCCGCAACGGGCAGGGGCAGCGACGGCCCGGCGCCCGTCACGGGTCGTCGCCCCCGGACGGCACCGCCGGGGCGCAGCGCGCCTCGAACCACAGCGTGTCGCTCGGCACGTAGGTCGGGTCCGCGTCGTCGCCGCCGTCCCAGCCCGCCGTGATGACACAGGCCACCTCCCCGCGCGCCATGCCGAACACCGTGCCGTCGGGCCCGTCCGCCGCGTGCCGCGGATCCTCGCGCCACCCGATCGCCGCCATCCATGCGCGCACGGAGTCCGCGGCGGAGACGGCACCGCCGCCTCGCCCCGCCACGCCGGCCCGGCACGCGCCGGGGTCCGTGTCCGCTGCGAGCGACGTGGACGCGCCCCGCATCCGGGTGCTCACGCGCGAGAGCAGTCCCGCCACCTCCTTGCACGCGGCGGTGACGGCCGGCGGCGGAGCCTGCTCGCGCGCGCCGCACGCCGCCAGCACCGCCGTCGCCACCAGGGCCGCCGCCCCCCGCGCCCGCACCACCTCAACACCTCCCTCGGCGGTGGTCCGCCGGGAGACACCGGAACCCGTCCACGGCCCAGAGGCCGCGCCGCTCCTCGCGAGCGCGCGCCTGCGCGTCCGTCAGCCGGTCCACGTACTGGACGTTGGGCGGGATCGTCAGCAGCACGGCCCAGCCCTCCCGCACCATCCACCAGTTCACGAGCACCGAGTCGTGCCACACATGAGCCAGCAGGCGGCCGTAGCGGTCGCGCAACTCGACATCGCGCTCGAGCAGGACGGTATCGCCGATGGGGAGGAGACGGCGCAGCGCGCGGCTCGCCGACGGACCGTACGGGCGCTGGCTCGGCTCCGGCGTGTCCATGCCGATCAGGCGGACCCGCCCCGCGCCGTGGCACTCGATCGTGTCGCCGTCCACGATCCGCCGCACGACACAGATGGCCGTGGCGCGGACCGGTGCGCTCGGCCCCGCGTCGGCCGTCGGCCCGGGTTTCTGGGCCCGCAGCGGGGCGGCGGCCAGCGCCGCGAGCGCCGGCACGAGCACCGCTGCGCGGAGGCGCCCCCGGGTCATGGCTGCCCAGTCCGGCGCCGGAAGCCCAGCGTCTCCCCCCCCAAACCACCCAGCCGTCGATGGTCGGGATCGGGAGGAGGACGGCTGCCCCCACGAGCACCCCGCGCGCACGATCCCGTCGTAGAACCGCCGGACCAGCCGCTTGTTCTCCTCGACGCTCATGCCGTCCCCCTCAGCCGATCGTGCCCGGGGGTGATGAAGCAAGCGAGGCCCGTGGCGATGACGCCCCAGGCACGCCGCTCATGCACCCGACAGGAGGTGACGGATCGCCGCGAGGTGGTGGTCGTCGTGCTCGGCGACGAAGTACGCGTGGTCCACCAGGCGCATCATCACCTGCAGCCGCGGATGCCGCGCGAACCGCTGCTGCGCGTCCTCGTCCGCCTCCTCGAACGCCATGACGAGGGTGCGGCGGCGCATGCGGAACCGCCCGAGCAGCTCGTCCGGCGATCGGGCATCGTGGTCCGCGTCGTGCGTCACGCGGTTCGTCATGTCCGCGGCCGGCAACTCCGACTCCCCCGTGACGAACGCCTCGACGCGCGCCAGCCACAGCGGCTCCAGGTCGCCGAGGTGGCCCACGTGCCGGAGGACCGACCAGCCGCCGTCGGGCCTCCCGGCGAGCGCGCCGAGTTCCGCCCCCTCGAGCAGCTCCGCGACGCCCGCCGGCGCGTGCGCGAGCCGTGCCAGCATGTTGGGGAGCAGCGCCGGCGCCCACTCGAAGCGCCACGCGCGCTCGAGCCACCGCGGCGGCGGCCGGCTCACCGTGCCAACCGGAGCGGGGAGCCGCGAGCAGCGAGCCGCCGCTCCGGCGCGGCCGTCCGGCGGTTCGCCTGTGCCCGCCCCCTCACAGCCCCACCCGTTCCAGGATCGCCGCGAACCTCGCCTCCCCGCGGAGCGGGGCCAGCACAGGGTTCACCCGGAAGTACACCAGCCATCCGCGCCGCTCCTCCAGCGCGCGTTCCGCCCAGTCAAGCGCCCGGTCGCTGCGTCCGAGCGCCAGGTGCAGCGTGGCAAACGCCACCGGCGAGACGTACTCCTCCCGGGCGCGTTCCTCCAGCTCCGCGAGGATCGCCTCCGCCTCCGCGCGCTTGCCGGCCCGCGCCAGGGCGTAACCGAGGGTGGAGCGGGAGTACGTCCCCGACCCGGGGAGCGCGAGCCCCTCGCGGAGCACCCGCTCCGCCTCGGCGTGCCGGCCCAGGTGCGAGAGCGCGAGCCCGAGCACCCGGTAGCTTTCCTCGGCCGTGGGGTTCATCGCGATGGCGCGCAGCAGGTGGTAGCGCGCCTGCTCGAAGCGACCCGCGTAGAAGTACTGCCAGCCCAGGGCGCGGCGCGCCGAGACCGACCCGGGGTCCAGCTCCTGCGCCGTGTGCGCCTCGACCAGCGCCCCCTCGAAGCGGCCCTGGGATGCCAGCAGGAACGCATACCACTGGTGCGCCGTCGCGTAGGCCGGGTCGAGGCCGATCGCGCGCCGGAACGCCCGCTCGGCGCCCTCCCAGTCCCAGTCGTAGATGAATAGCGACCACGCGAGCGAGGCGTGCGCCTCGGCGAGGGAGTCGTCCAGTTCGATCGCGCGCCGCGCGTACGCCTTGGCGTGCGCGAACCCCTCGGCCACCGGGACACTGCGGTAGTCCACGTGCAGGGCGTAGCTGTCCGCGAGCCCGGTGTACGCGAGCGCGTAGCCGGGGTCCACCGCGATGGCCCGCTCGAACCAGCGGATCGCCTCGGCCGTCCCCTCCTGGGTGCGGAGGTTCCAGGCGTAGCGGCCGCGCAGGTAGTGACCGTACGCCTCCAGGTTCTCCGTGTAGCGGTGCGGCACCGGGTCGGCCAGCTCCGGGAACGACGCGGCGCGCAGCGTGGCGACGATCGTGCGCGCCATCTCGTCCTGGATCCGGAACACGTCGTCCAGCGTGCGATCGTACCGCTCGGACCAGAGGAGCCGGCCGTCCGCCGTCGAGGAGAGCTGGGCCGTGATGCGCAGCCGGTCGCCCGACGTGCGGACCGTTCCCTCCAGCACCTCCGTCGCCCCGAGCAGGGCGCCGGTCGCCCGCACGTCCTGCGGCTTCCCCTTGAGCGCGAAAACCGACGTGCGCGACGCCACGCGCAGGCCCTGGACCTTGGCGAGCGCGTTGATCAGCTCGTCGGTGATGCCGTCGGAGAGGTACTCGGCGCCCGGGTCGGGACTGGCGTTGACGAACGGCAGCACGGCGACGCACCGCAGGACCGTCACGGCGGGCGGCACGGCGGGGGCCGCCCCGCTGAGCGCGGCCACGAACTCCGTCACGCTCCCGAAGCGCTCGGCCGGATCCTTGGCGAGCGCGCGGAGCACCGCGCGCTCGACGCCGGTCGGGATATCGGGGCGCAGCACCCGCGGCGGCCGCGGCGCCTCGGTCACGTGCCGGGCCATCGTCCGCTGAGGGACGGGGCTCCGGAAGGGCGGTTCCCCGGTGAGCATCTCATACACGACGATGCCCAGGCTGTACACGTCGCTCGCGGCGCCGAGGTCCTGGGCCCCGGACGCCTGCTCGGGACTCATGTAGTCCGGCGTGCCGACCGCCAGCCCCGCGTCCGTCACCGCGTCCGCCCCGGGACCCAGCGGGCCGCAGCAGGCCCGCGCGATCCCGAAGTCGGCGAGGACCGCGTGCCCGTCGGCGAAGAGGATGTTCTCCGGCTTCACGTCCCGGTGGACCACGTCCTGGCGGTGGGCGAAGCCGAGCGCCGCGCCGACCTCCGCGGCCACGCGCACCGCCTCCGCAACCGGAAGCCGTCCCTCGCGCTCCAGCCGCTCGCGGAGCGAGCCGCCGGGGACGTACGCCGTCACGTAGTAGAGGAGCCCGGCCGCCCGGCCGGAGTCGATGAGCGGCACGACGTGGGGGTGCGAGAGCTGCGCCGCGATGCCGATCTCGCGCTGGAACCGCTCGGCGTCGAGCGTCGCGGCGACGGACGGCCGGAGCACCTTCAGCGCCACCTTGCGCCGGTGCTTCAGGTCCTCGGCGAGGTAGACGGTCGCGGCCCCGCCGCGCCCGATCTCGCGCTCGATGCGGTAGCGCGCAGCGAGCGCGGCACCTAGATCCTCCATCGCCTCAGGCATTGGAGCCAGGAATATGGCGGCCCCGTGCCCCAGCGGCGAGGCGCGGCGGGGCCGCCGCCTAGAGGTACCTCCCGGCGGCCATCGTGA
This sequence comes from uncultured Gemmatimonadales bacterium, assembly GCA_964383975.1. GTDB lineage: Bacteria > Gemmatimonadota > Gemmatimonadetes > Gemmatimonadales > JACORV01 > DASXPG01. The sequence goes on from CAYLJK010000054.1 coordinate 8,386, forward strand.
GCACCGCCACCGTCAGCAGCGCCGCCACCCAGCTCCCGGCCGCCGCCGCCCGCTGCCGCAGCGCCTGCACCTGCGCGAGCTGCATGTCCCGCTCCGCCGGCGCGGCCTGCGCCGCCGCCTGGCCGAGCGCGGCCGCACGCAGCACCGAGGGGCGCAGCACGGTGATGCCGATCGCGAAGCCGACGATCGCCGCCAGGCCGCCCAGGTTGTACGCCATCCCCACGGGCGAGTGGATCCACGCCGGGGCGAGGCCCCCGGAGACCCGCCAGTAGAGCCAGAGGCCGGAGACGATCGTTAGGACGGCCGCGGCCGGCACGACGTCCAGCATCCGCCGGCGCATCAGGCCCGCCATCACCTTCGCCCCGTCGGGACCCGCGTCCCGTATCGCCGGGCCGAGAAACAGCGCATTGAACACGATGACCCCGGCCCAGAACACCCCGAGCGACACGTGCAGCACCCGCATCGCGAGCATGACGACGTCCATCGGTCTCTCCCCGATCAGCGGTGGCAGGGCCGCGCCGCGATGGCGCGCCCGGTGGTTCGCGTGGAGCAGCAAAGGTGCGCCGCGCGCGGCCCACCGTCAACACGCCGAAGGGGCGGCTGCGCGCCGCCCCTTCCCCATTCCCGATTCCCGGCCCGTCAGTGCATCCTGGCGTACTTCGCCTCCAGCTGCTCGCGCGTCTCCTGGTGGTCCGGGTCCACGATGATGCAGCCGTCGATCGGGCAGACCTCCACGCACTGCGCCTTGTCGTACGCGCCGACGCACTCGGTGCACTTCTCCGGGTCGATCACATACAGCGTGTCGCCCTGCGAGATCGCCTCGTTCGGGCACTCCGGCTCGCAGGCGCCGCAGTTGATGCACTCCTCCAGGATCTTCATCGCCATACGCCGGCTCTCCATCACAATGGGTCGCGCCCGGCCGAGCAGGGCCGTCGCGGCGGTCGTCCCGCCGTCCGGACGGTAGCAGGGGGACCATGAAGCGATCATGAAGACGCCGGGGGGCGTCCGGCAACTGCCCGGACGCCCCCCGGCGTTGGTGCGTCGGTGCCCGTTATTCCTCGAGCACCTGCACGAACTCCCCCGCGGACGCGGCGGCCGGCACGGCCGGCTCGGCGGGCGGCGGCGGGGGCTCGAAGCCCTCGGGCGGGGTGACGTCGATCTCGTGGTACCGATAGACGCCGGTGCCCGCCGGGATCAGGTGCCCGATGATGATGTTCTCCTTGAGCCCCAGCAGGTCGTCCTTCGCGCCGCGGATGGCCGCGTCGGTCAGCACCCGCGTCGTCTCCTGGAAGCTCGCCGCCGAGATGAACGACTGCGTCGTCAGCGACGCCTTCGTGATTCCGAGCAGCAGCGGCTCGGCCGAGGCCGGCGCGCCACCCTTGCGGGCGATCCGGTTGTTCTCGTCCCGGAAGACGTGCCGGTCCACGTGCTCCCCTTCCAGGAACTCGGTGCCGCCCGGGTCCATGACCCGGACCTTCTGGAGCATCTGCCGCACGATGACGCCGATGTGCTTGTCGTTGATCTTCACGCCCTGGAGGCGGTAGACCTCCTGCACCTCGTTCACCAGGTACTCCTGCACCGCGCGCGGGCCCTTGATCCGCAGGATGTCGTGCGGGTTCACAGG
>CAYLJK010000055.1:0-6243 GCA_964383975.1 uncultured Gemmatimonadales bacterium
GCCGCGGACGACAGCCACCTGCGGCTGCGCATCTACGCCGCCCTCTCCCGGCTGCGGCGCGAGCTGGGCGGCCGTCCCGAAGCGCTCCCCTGGGTCCAGCAGCGCGTCGAGGCCGAGGTGCGGGAGACGTACGGGAACCTCGCCGGCTGGCTCCAGGCGAAGGCGCTGTACGGCACGCCACTCATCGCCGAGGTCTTCGACACGCGGCAGCTGCGGGCGGAGCGGCGGGTGCTGCGCATCCTCGAGCTGCGCTACGACTACGAGCCGCTCAAGCTGGTGCGGGAGCACCTGCACGATCCGGCCCGGCGCGCCAACGCGCTCGAGGTGCTCGACACGCTCCTCGACCCCCCGCTCCGCCCCGTCGTCCTGCCGTTCGTGGACGAGGTGGCGCCGGCCGAGCGGCTGGCACGGGGCGACGCGTTCGTCCCGAAGCCCGTGCCCGCTCCGCCGGAGTTCCTCGCCGCCCACTGCCACCACCCGAACCCGTACGTGGCGCTGCTCGCCCTCGACGCGCTGTCCCGCCGCGCCGACGCGGTGGGCGCACGCGAGGGCGACGGCCTGCTCGCGCACGCCGACCCCCTGGTGCGGGAAGGGGCGCTGCTCGCCGTCGCCGCCGCCGATCCCGCGGGGGCGGCCGCCCGCGTCCGGATGCTGCTGGACGATCCCGAGCCCGCCGTCGCCCGGCTGGCCGACCACCTGCTCGCCCGCCTCGAGGGCCGCGCCGTTCCGGAGGTCCCGATGTACTCGACCGTCGAGAAGATCCTGCTGCTCAAGTCCGCGCCCGTCTTCGAGCGCGTGGCGGGAGAGGACCTCGCGCCCGTCGCGCGCGTCGCCGAGGTGGAGACCTATGCCGCCGGCCAGGCGCTCGCGCGCGAGGGCGAGCCGGGGGACGCGCTGTTCGTCATCGTGCGCGGCCGCGTCTCCATCCGGCACAACGGCCGCGAGATCGCGGTGCTCGGCGCCGGCGAGGCGGCCGGCGAGATGGCGGTGCTCGACAACGCGCCCCGCGCCGCCACGATGGTCGCGCTCGAGGAGACGGAGGTGCTGCGGATCGGCTCCGAGGAGTTCTACGAGGTCCTGCACGAACAGGTGGAGATCGCCGAGGGCGTGATCCGGATGCTGGTAAGCCGCCTCCGCACCGCCGACGAGCGGCTCGCCGCCGCGGGAACGGCGGCCTAGAGTCGCTGCCGGCGCGCCGCGCGGGCGCTGAACGCCCCCGACCGCCCGGCCATCGGCGCCGGCTCCCCCCGCACCGCGTTGGTCGTGCACGGCGTCGGGAAGATGCACTCGTAGAACGTGGACGGCAGATTGCTGACGGTGACGCTCGCGGTGTCGGCCGCGTCGCCGCCCGTCCCGAGCACCCGTGACATCACGATCGTCTCGAGCGAGCCGGTCATCTGACCGCTCGTCTGCGTGCCGCCGAGGAACGGACCCGTCGTCACCGTCGTCGGCGTCCCGCCGAAGTGCGACGCCGTCACGCGGATCCGGTTCGGCGAGCCCAGCCCGTTCGCCTGCCAGTAGGTGCCGGTCGAGCCTTGGACCTCTCCGCCCCCCGCCCCGGACAGGCCGAAGTTGGCATCGAAGGTCGGCGTGTTGACCACCCGGTTGACCGCCGCCGCCCCGGTCGCGGCGATCACCAGCCCCTTCCACGAGGGATCGGTGCTGTTGTAGAAGATGTAGCCGAGCCAGGTGAGCGTGGCGCCGCCCTCGTTGTTGTTCACCGTGCGGATCTTGATGCCGAGGATCTGCCAGCCGGCGCCCGGGACGGTGGCGCGCGGCGCCAGTCCGGGGTGCGCGCCCGCGACCGCCGCGGCCATCGCGGGGTTCGGCACGATCTCGGTCACGGAGTCCACCGGCAGGAGGCGCGCCGCGTCGTCCGAGACGTCCCCGATGTACGGGAGCGCCAGCGTCCGCTGCGCCACGATGCGCGCGATGAGGGAGTCGCGCTCCCCGGGACGCCACGCGCGCCTCGCCGTGACGAACCGCGTGGGCATCAGCCGCACGGTGACCGAATCCACCAGCGCCGCGGCAGTTCCCCGCGGACCGGCGACGACGACGCGGATCGTGTCCACGAACGGCGCGACACCGGGCGGCACCGTCTCGTCCCGCACCCAGCGCACCCAGCCGCTCCCCACGCCGGTGGAGTCCACGAGACGCACTGCCCCGTCGCCCGACCGGGTGGCCGTCCACGCCGTCGTGCCCGCACCGGGACCCGTGAGGATGACCCGGACCGAGTCCGGCCGCTCGGCGATGCTGTCGCTCCGGACGCTGACATGGCGCCCCGGGCGAGAGAGGCCGAGCGTGAGCGTCGGGACCAGAGACTCGCCGCACGATCCCGCCACCAGGAGGACCGCCGCCGCCAGGCCCCGCTGCACGACACCGCGCGTCATGGGTGGTCAATATATGTTGGGAGAGCGTGCGGCGGCCCGGTGCCGGCGCGGACCACCATCGGGAGGGAATCGTGCTTGGGGAATCGGGAAGGGGGGCGGAGCGGTGTGCGCTCATCGCCGCCATCGCAGTCGTCGCGGCGGCGTCCACGCCGGCCGTGGGACAGGAGCCCTCGCTGGGGACGCTGCGGGAGCAGGCGGCGGTGCAGCAACGCTGGCTGGCGTACCGGCTCGACAGCATCCTGCCAGCCGTGATGCGCAGGCACGACGTCCAGATGTGGCTCGTCATCTGCCGCGAGTACAACGAGGATCCGGTCTTCTTCTCGATCGTCTCGCCGACGACGTTCGCGTGCCGGCGCCGCAGCATCTACGTCTTCCACGACCGCGGCCCCGGGCAGCCCCTCGAGCGCCTCGCCCTGGGCGGCGGGACCCAGGGCGGGCTGTTCACGGCCGTCCGCGACACCGCGGCCGCCGTCCCGAATCCGGCGGTGCCGGGCGTCGGTGGCGAACTGGTCGGCCAGGGGCAGTGGGACCTGCTGCGACGGATCGTGGAGGCACGCGATCCGCGCACGATCGCGATCAACATCTCGCACACCCATGCCTTCTCCGACGGCCTCACGGCGGGCGAGTACGAGCAGCTCCAGCAGGCGCTGGGTCCCGCGCTGATGGCCCGGACCCGGCGGGTGGAGCGGCTACCGCTGGAGTACATCGCGCTGCGTCCGCCCGGGATGCTGGAGACCTACCGCCGCATGCAGGAGGTGGCGTGGGACATCATCCGGCGCGCCTTCTCCCGCGAGGTCATCACGCCCGGCCGCACCACGACGCAGGACGTGGTCTGGTGGACGCGCGAGGAGCTGCGGCGCCGCGGCCTCGGCACCTGGTTCCAAACGGACGTGGACGTCCAGCGGCAGGGGGTGGGCGATCCGGAGACGCTCGGCGACGACCCGGTCATCCTGCCCGGTGATGTGCTGCACATCGATTTCGGCGTGAGCGCGATGGGGCTCAAGACGGATACCCAGCACATGGCCTACGTGCTCCGCCCCGGGGAGCGCGAGGTGCCCGCGGGCATCCGCGCGGCGCTCACGAACAGCAACCGGCTCCAGGACATCGTGATGGAGGAGCTGCGCGCCGGGCGCACCGGCAACGAGATCCTGCGCGGCGCTCTGGAGCGGATGCGCACGGCCGGCATCACGGGCTCGGTGTACTCGCATCCGGTCGGCGACCACGGCCACGGCTCCGGTCCGCTCATCGGCCTCTGGGACCGGCAGGAGGGCGTGCCCGGCCGCGGTGACGTCGCCGTCCTGCCGAACACCTGGTTCTCGATCGAGCTGGAGGCCCGGACGCCGGTGCCCGAGTGGGGCGGACAGGCCGTGAAGTCGTCGCAGGAGGAGGATGCCGCGGTCGGCGAGGACGGGGTGGCGCGCTGGATCCTGCGGCGGCAGACGGCGTTCCACACGATCCGCTGACGGCACACGGTCCGCATGCGCGAGGCCCGCTCCGCCTCGAGGGGCGGGCCGCATCGTGCCTGGGCCCGGGCGCCCGCGCTAGGGCGCCGGCGGGACGCCCGTGACCGCCGCCCTCCCGGCACCCATCGCCGAACCGGCGATTCCCGTGAAGCGGTACGACGACGCGGCGCAGGAGAGCACGTCGAACAGCTCCGGCGGCGAGGACACCTCGTCGGTCGTGCACGCCCAGGGCTGGCCGCCGGCCGTGCTGAACGGCAGGAGAGGGCCACCCCCACCCAGCTGCCAGGCGATCCCGCCGTCCTCCACCAGGATCGTGAAGGCGAAGTCGTCGGTGAGCCTCGCGAAGACCGGCGCCGCGTCGCTCCAGTTGTCCACCCAACTGTCCGCCTCGTACGCGGAGCCGTTCCAGGCGAGGCTGTAGCCGCGGGAGAGGTACGTCACCGTCCCCGCGTAGCGCAGGAACGACACGACCGCGTAACCGAGGTCGTAGGCGCAGCCGACGACCTCCACGCCCCCCGGCTCGCCCTCGAGAGCGCAGCCGAACGCGCTCCCCACCGCGGCCCCGAAGCCGACCACGTCGCGCTCGTACACCAGCCGCCCGCCGCTCCGCGCGGCCAGGTACAGCCGCGTGAACGGCAGCGTCGTCGGCGCCCCGACGACGGCCGCCAGGTTGACCGTCTGGACCCGCCCCGACGCGACGTACGCGTTCGCCGCCTCGTACCACACCCGGCCCGCGCGGTCGGTCCACCGGACCAGGAACGAGTCCGCCGTGGCCTCGAGCCCGTCCCTGACGTCGGCGCCGGCGGTGAAGTTGTCCGGCACCACGGCCAGCGCCCGGTACACCAGGACCCTGGCCTCCGCCGCATCGTTCGCCGGGTCGGCGTCGTACGGCGTGACATCCTCCAGCACGACGCGGAGCCGCCGCGTCCCCGCGGCGAAGGCATGCGTGAACGCGCACGTGACGCGGTCCCCCGCGTCCACCCACACGTCCCACACGCGGTCCGCCGCCTGCCCGTCCACATACAGCACGCAGTTCCCCGAGGCGCCGCGCGCGCCTCCGGTTTCGGCGAGCGTCGCGGTGACGATCGTCGGGACGCCCTCGATCGCGAACGGCGGCGCGGAGACCCCGACGGCCGCGAGGTCGGGCGCCGGCACCGGCATGATCCCCGCCACCGCCACCACGTCGGTGCGCCGACCGTCGAGGCCGCCGACGTGGACCAGGGCCCGGAGGCTCACCCCGTCCATGAGCGGCGGGAGCGCGATGGTCACGGGGTTCCCGCCAAGCCGGTTCTCGTTCGCGGTGAGCGGGCCGCGCCCCGCGGCATCGAGCACCTTGACCTGCGCCTTCGTGATGACCCCCGCCGGACGGTCGGGCTCCCTCGCGCGCGAAGCCGTGAGCAGCAGCCGGATGGCGCCACCCGGCAGGAGGAACGCCTCCGCCTGCACCGCCGCGCTTCCGGAGCGACCGGTCGCCGGCCTCGTGCCGCTGTCCCGGTACCGTCCGCTCCCGCGCTGCGCCGCATGCGCCGTCGGTGCGACGGCATGCGCCGAGCCCCGCGCCGCGGTCGGCGCCTCTCCACAGGCCGCGAGCAGGACGGCGAGGCTGGCCGCCGCGATCCCGCTGACTCGAACCCGATGCACGTCCCCCTCCACGCCGCACTCTCCTGCGCTGATCATTGACGCAGGAACCGGGCCAGTCGGCCGGCCGCCTCCAGGCCCGAAGGGCGCGTGGGGCCGGGACGAAGCGCCCCATCGCGTGCGGAACGGGTGCAACAGGCGCGCGCCGGCGCGGTGTATATTCCCCCCCCACCAGCGCGTCCGGAATCCGATGCCGCAGCGCAGACCGACCGTGACCGTGGACGTGGGCGGCGTGCCGGTGGGCAGCCGTCACCCGATCGTCGTCCAGTCCATGACCAACACCGACACCGCCGACGCGGCCGCCACCGCACAGCAGGTGGCCGCACTCGCCGCGGCGGGATCGGAGCTGGTCCGCGTCACGGTCAACAACGACGCGGCCGCCCGCGCCGTCCCCGCGATCGGCGCGCGGCTCGCCGACCTGGGCGCGGCGGTGCCCCTGATCGGCGACTTCCACTACAACGGCCACCAGCTGCTCACGCAGTATCCCGAGTGCGCGCGCACGCTGGCCAAGTACCGGATCAACCCCGGGAACGTCGGCGGCAAGCGGCGCGACGAGAACTTCCGCGCCATCATCCGGGTGGCGATGGAGAACGGGAAGCCGGTCCGCATCGGCGTCAACTGGGGGTCGCTCGACGGCGACCTGCTCACCGCGATGATGGACGCCAACGCGGCGCTGCCCGACCCGCTGGACGCGCGCGGCGTGACGATGAACGCGATGGTCGAGAGCGCGCTGCGCATCGTGGGCCGTGACA
>CAYLJK010000055.1:6253-9967 GCA_964383975.1 uncultured Gemmatimonadales bacterium
GCTGCGCTCGGCGATCCTGGCGGAGGAGACGGGGCTCCCGCATGACCGCATCGTCCTCTCGGCGAAGGTCAGCGGCGTACCGGACCTGGTGGAGGTGTATCGCCGGCTGGCGCCGCGCTGCGACTACCCGCTCCACCTCGGCCTCACCGAGGCCGGCATGGGCGCCAAGGGAATCGTTGCCTCGAGCGCCGGCTTGGCGATTCTGCTTCAGGAGGGGATCGGCGACACCATCCGCGTCTCACTGACGCCGAAGCCGGGAGGCGACCGCACCGAGGAGGTGCTCGTCGCCCAGCAGATCCTCCAGTCCCTCGGCCTGCGCAGCTTCGTGCCGCAGGTCACGGCGTGCCCCGGTTGCGGGCGCACGACGAGCACGTTCTTCCAGGAGCTGGCCGCGAGCATCCAGGGGTACCTGCGCGAGCAGATGCCGGCCTGGCGCGAGCGCTACCGGGGCGTCGAGACGATGACGGTCGCGGTCATGGGCTGCGTCGTGAACGGGCCCGGCGAATCGAAGCACGCCGACGTCGGCATCTCGCTCCCCGGGACCTTCGAGGAGCCGAAGGCGCCGGTGTTCGTGGACGGCCGCCTGTTCACCACGCTCAAGGGCGATGACATCGCCGAGCAGTTCCACCGGATCCTGAACGACTACGTGGAGAGCCACTATGCCGTCCGTTGACGTCCGTTCGCTGCTCCTCTTCGGCGCGGCCGCGCTGACCCTCGGCTGCGCCGGCGCGCGCCCGGCCGCCGCCCCCGCGCCGGCCCCGACCCCCGCGGCCGCGGCCGGCGAGCATGAGCACGCGGCGCCGGCCGCGCCGGCGGCCGAGGCGGAGCACCAGGAGCGGATGGTGCACAACCGCCACTTTCTCCTCAGCGCCGAGTCGCTCGTGGCGCGGCACGGCCGGGCGGGGACGGTGATCGTCCACGTGGGCCGCACCGACTCCGCCTACCTTGCCGGGCACGTCCCGGGCGCCCGGTTCCTGCCGTTCAGCGCGGTGTCGCGCATGGTGAACGGCATTCCCAACGAGTTCCCGCCTGCGGACACGATGGCCGCCGCGTTCAGCCGGCTGGTCATCCGGCCCGACGACCGCATCGTGGTGTACGGCGACGACGTGCTCGCGGCCGCGCGCGCGTGGATCGCGCTCGACCTCCTGGGCCACGCCGACCGCGCGGCGCTGCTCAACGGCGGCCTGGCCGCATGGCGCGCAGCAGGCGGCCCGGTCGAGACCGGCCCGGTCGCCCTGCCGGCGCTGCACATCCCCTTCGCCTACACCTGGCAGGCCCAGCGCTTGGTCACGGCCGAGTGGGTGCGCGCACGGCTGCACGATTCGACCATCGTGCTGCTCGATACGCGGCCGGCGGACCAGTTCGGCGGCGCCGAAACACCATGCAGACCCGGCCAGACGCCCTGCGTGCAGATCCCGGAGGCCCGGCGCGGTCACATCCCCGGAGCGCGCAACCTGCCCTGGGCGGACCTCATGCGGTCCCGCGACGACCCGATGCTGAAGTCCATGCACCAGATCCACGAGGGGATGCTCGTGCCGCTCGGGGCCGACCGGGACGGGGTCGCGACGCTCGTCGCCTACTGCCGTACGGGCAACCAGGCGGGGCTCGGGTACTTCGTGCTGCGGTGGATCAACTACCCGGACGTGCGGCTCTACGACGGGAGCTTCCTGGAGTGGGCGGGCCTCGATCCGGCGCGATTCCCGGTGATGCGCGCCGCAGGCGGCCACGAGCACCAGCACTAAGGTCACGACAACTCGATGCCGAAGGGGCCGCCCGCGCGCGGCCCCTTTCGCGCTCACCCGTCGCTGCATTCCCGCGTCCGTCTCGCGTCTGCTCGTGCAGGAGGGGCCGGTCGTGCCCCTCGCCGCCCGGCCCGGACTCCCCGCCCCCATCGGCGAGCTGGTGGGCCAGATGCTCGCCAAGGCGCCGCAGGCGCGTCCCACAATCCCTGGAGGACGTGCACCACCGCTTCCTCGAGGCGATCGCGCTCCTTCCTGAACGGACCGTACTGCTCGCGGCCGTCGCCGCGCCGTTCAGCGCGGATCACGCCCCTCGTCGGGGACCCGCAGCGCCATTCCCAGCACGCCGGCCATGAGCGTCGCCGCGATGGCGAACGGCGCGGCCTGGCCCACCGCCTGGTACACGGGGGTGGCCCAGAGCGGACCGATGACGCGCGCCAGGCCGCCCATCGCCTGCTGCACGCCCATCGTCTGGCCGACCTCACGCGGGTCGGCGCGCCCCGAGGAGAGCGCGGTCACCGACGGGAAGAGCAGCGCCGTTCCCATCGGTACCAGCGGGATCACGAGGGCCATCGCCCAGAGCGACCTCGGCACCGGGTAGAGCGCCAGGCCGAGCACGAGCAGCACCGCACCGAGACGCATCACCCGCACTTCACCGAACCGGTCCACCAGCCAGCCGAGCACCAGCGCGCGCATCACCACCGACAGCGCGCCGATGTACACGAAGATCCAGCCGATCGTCCGCTCGGTGATGCCGAAGCGCGCGTTCAGGTAGAGCGCGACCAGCGAGGACAGGGCGGCGAAGGCGCCCATCCCCGACGTGTAGATCCAGATGAGGCGCGGCACCGGGTCGCCGGGGTGGCGGACGACGCGCCACAGGGCCGCGCGGATCCCCTGGCGCGGGCCCTCGTGCGCGTGGTCCGGTCGCGACTCGGGGAGGTAGCGCCACGCGAACGCGACATTGAGCACGCACAGCGCCGCCGCGAACAGCCCGGGGACGGCCGTCCCCCAGTGCGCGGCGAGCGAGCCGATCGCCGGCCCGATCATGACGCCCGCGCTGGTGGACGCCGAGAGCCAGCCGAGGCCGCGCGCGCGCCCGGCCGGGTCGGTCGAGTCCGAGACGTACGCCTGGATCACGCCGGTGGTGCCGCCCCCCGCGCCCTGCACGAGGCGCGAGAGGAACAGCAGCCAGACGCTGTCGGCGAGCCCGAAGACGACATACGCCGCGGCCGAGGCGCCGAGCCCGATGAGCAGCACCGGGCGCCGCCCGACCCGGTCCGACAGGCGGCCCCACAGCGGGGAGCTGGCCAGCTGCGCGATCGAGAACGACGCGATCATCGGCCCGATGATCCAGTCCGCGCCGCCGAGCCGCTTGGCGTAGAACGGCAACAGTGGAAAGACCATGGCAAAGCCGACCATGTCCACAAAGGCGGCCGCCATCAGGATGCCGAGGGCCCGGTGCTTCACCGGGCCGCCCCGGCGCGCGCGCTCACGCCGAGTGCCAGGGCGCTCACCGCCATCAAGACGACGCCGAACGCGGCGGCGATGCCGAGGTCGTTGACCCGTAGCGCGGCGAGGATCTCCATCGCGATGGGGCGCGTCTCGAACGTGTAGAGCAGGATGGACACCACGAAGTCGCCCAGCGCGGTGACGAACGCCAGACCGCCCCCGGCGGCGAGCGCCGGCCGCAGCAGCGGGAGCGTGACGCGCCGCAGCCGCGCCCATCGCCCCGCGCCGAGCGATCGGGCCGCCTCGTCGAGCGCGGGGTCGAGCTGCCGGAACCCGGCGAGGACCGCGCGACCCGCCAGCGGGAGGTTCCGCACCAGGTACGCGAGCGGCAGAATCGCCGCCGTGCCCACCAGCAGGACGCGTCCCTGGACGGGCGCGTGCACCGAGAGGAGCGTGGCGAACGCGATGGCCAGCACCGTGCCCGGCACGGCCCACGGGAGCGCCAGGAGCGACTCGATGAGCCGCG
>CAYLJK010000056.1:0-9908 GCA_964383975.1 uncultured Gemmatimonadales bacterium
GGCCACATGGGCGCGGCGCGGCGGACCCAGATCCACCTGCGGGTGGCGAAGGTGGACGCCGAGCGCAACCTGCTGTTCGTGACGGGCGCGGTGCCGGGCCCGATGCGCGGCATCGTGACGGTGCGGAAGGAGGGCGCGTGAGCACGGCGCTCGAGGTGATCGCCTACCAGGCCGACGGCACGGCGCGGCCGCGCGCGGTGCGGCTGCCGGCCGACCCGTTCGACGGGCGGGTGCACGAGCCGGCGATGCACCAGGCGGTGAAGGTGTTCCTGGCGAACCAGCGCCAGGGGACGGCGCAGGCGAAGACGCGCGGCTTCGTCTCCGGCGGCAACCGGAAGCCGTGGCGGCAGAAGGGCACCGGCCGGGCCCGGCAGGGCTCGATCCGCTCGCCCCTGTGGCCCGGCGGCGGCACGATCTTCGGCCCGGTCCCCCGTGACTATCGGCTCGGGATGCCGAAGAAGCTGCGCCAGTTGGCGCGCCGCAGCGCCCTGAACGCGCGGGCGCGGGAGGGCGCGCTGACGGTGATCGCGCCGCTGGCGTTCAGCGAGCCCAGGACGAAACAGATGGCGGCGCTCCTCGCGCGGATGGGGCTGACGGACCGGAAGGTCCTGGTGCTGCTCGCCGAGGCGCGGCCGGCGGTGCTGCTCTCGGCCCGGAACATCCCGGGGGTCACGGTGCAGCGCTACGCGGACGCGACGACGTACGAGATCCTGCGCGCCGACGCGGTGGTGATCGAGGAGGCGGCGCTGGGGGCTTTGGAGACGGGGACCGAGGTGACGGTGCCGGTGCCGGCGCCGAAGCGGGCGAAGGCGCCGCGGGCCGCGCCGGCCGCGGCGGAGGCGAAGGCCGCGGCCCCGGCGAGGCCTGCGGCGCGGAAGGCCGCCGCGAAGAAGGCGGCGCCTGCGAAGAAGGCGGCGGCGCGGAAGGCCGCGAAGCCGGCGGCGAAAAAGCCGGCCGCGAGGAAGGCCGCGGTGAAGAAGCCCGGCCGGAAGAAGGAGTAGGCGGGCATGGCGCAGAACCAGGGGCTGGTGATCCGGCCGGTCGTCACCGAGAAGTCCTCGGCGGCGTACCAGGCGTCGAAGGTGTACACGTTCCGCGTCGAGCGCCACGCGACCAAGCCGGCGATCCGGCAGGCGGTGCAGGCGATGTTCGGCGTCACGGTGACCGACGTGCGGACGATCAGCGTCCGGGCGAAGGAGCGGCGGCCGGGCGGCCTTGGCCGCGGCCGGACGGGGCGCCGCGGCGCGTGGAAGAAGGCGATCGTCACCCTGAAGGTGGGTGACGCGATCCCGATCTTCGAGGGCTGAGCATGGGCATCCGACAGCTGAAGCCGACGACCTCGGCGCAGCGCTTCCGCGTCATCGCCGACTTCGCGGAGCTGACGAAGAAGGCGCCCGAGGAGTCGCTGCTCGAGCCGCTGCGCGGCAAGGGCGGCCGCAACAACCGCGGGCACGTGACGACGCGGTACCGCGGCGGCGGGCACAAGCGCATGTACCGGCGGGTGGACTTCCGGCGCGACAAGCACGGGGTGCCGGGGAAGGTGGCGGCGATCGAGTACGACCCGAACCGCTCGGCGCGGCTGGCGCTGATCCACTACGCCGACGGCGAGAAGCGCTACATCCTGCACCCGCGCGGGCTGCAGGTGGGCGACACGGTGGTCGCGGGCCCGGGGTCGGACATCCGACTCGGCAACGCGGTGCCGCTCGCCGAGATCCCGCTCGGCACGGCGGTGCACAGCGTGGAGCTGAAGCCGGGGCGCGGCGGGCAGTTGGTGCGCTCGGCGGGGGGCGAGGCGCAAGTGGTCGCGAAGGAGGGCGCCTACGTCACCCTGAAGCTGATGAGCGGCGAGATGCGGCTGGTGCGGGGGGTGTGCCTGGCGACGATCGGCACCGTCGGCAACGCCGAGCACGAGCTGGAGAGCATCGGCAAGGCGGGCAAGTCGCGGTGGCTGGGGCGCCGCTCGAAGGTGCGTGGCGTGGCGAAGAACCCGGTGGACCATCCGCTGGGCGGCGGCGAGGGGAAGTCGAGCGGCGGGCGCCCGCCGGTGAGCCCGTGGGGCAAGCCGGAGGGGGTGAAGACCCGTCACAAGAAGAAGGCGAGCACGAAGCTGATCATCCGGGGCCGCAAGCGCGGCAAGGCGACGCGATAATGGCACGCAGCGTCAGGAAGGGCCCGTACGTGGACGAGCGGCTGCTCGCGCGGATCCACGACATGAACCAGAAGAAGGAGAAGCGGGTGCTGAAGACGTGGTCGCGGGCGTCCACGGTGACGCCGGACTTCGTCGGGCACACGCTGGCGGTGCACAACGGGAACAAGTTCGTCCCGGTGTACGTCTCCGAGAACATGGTCGGCCACAAGCTCGGCGAGTTCGCGCCGACGCGGCTGTTCCGCGGTCACAGCGGGAAGCTGACGGCGGACAAGACGGCGAAGCTCACCGAGGCCGCGACGGCCGGCGGAGGCAAGGCCTGATGGAGGCGCGCGCCATGCAGCGCTCGGTGCGGCAGTCGGCCCGCAAGGTGCGCCTGGTCGTGGACCTGGTGCGCGGGCGCCCGGTGAACGAGGCGTTCGCGATCCTGAGGTTCAGCAAGAAGCACGCGGCGAAGCAGGTCTCGAAGGTCCTGCTCTCGGCCGTGGCGAACGCGCGCGAGGCCTCGCTGCGCGGGGACGGGCGCCTGGACGAGGACGCCCTGTTCGTGAAGCAGGCGACGGTGGACGAGGGGCCGACGCTGAAGCGGTACATGCCGGCGGCCCAGGGCCGCGCGACGCCCATCCGGAAGCGGACGAGCCACGTGACGATCGTGGTCGCGACGAAGGAGTAGCGCGTGGGACAGAAGACACAGCCCTACGGGTTCCGGCTCGGGATCGTGAAGCCGTGGCGCTCGCGGTGGTTCGCGGAGCGCGACTTCCCGGCCCTCCTGAAGGAGGACGAGCTGGTCCGGACGTACCTGAAGACGCGGCTCCAGCACGCGGCGATCAGCGACGTGCACATCGAGCGCAAGCCGGGAAAGGTCGTGGTGACGGTGCACACCGGCCGGCCGGGCGTGGTGATCGGGAAGCGGGGCGCCGAGGTGGACAAGCTGCGCGACGAGCTGGCGCAACTGACCGGGAAGGAGATCGGTGTCAACGTCGAGGAGATCAAGCGGCCCGAGCTGGACGCGCAGCTGGTGGCGGACAGCGTGGCGCACCAGCTGGCGCAGCGCATCTCGTTCCGCCGGGCGATGAAGCGGGCGGTGCAGTCGGCGATGCGGATGGGGGCGCAGGGGATCAAGATCAAGTGCGGCGGCCGGCTCGGCGGCGCGGAGATCGCGCGGGTCGAGGGCTATCACGAGGGGCGGGTGCCGCTCCACACGCTGCGCGCCGACGTGGACTACGCCCAGTCCACGGCGAAGACGACGTTCGGCACGATCGGCGTGAAGGTCTGGATCTTCAAGGGCGAGGTCGTGGAGGACAGCCGCGGCCGGACCTACAGCACGGGGAGCTGACCGATGCTGGCACCGAAGCGGGTCAAGTTCCGCAAGGCGATGAAGGGCCGCATGCGCGGGGTGGCGACGCGCGGCGCGACCTGCGCGTTCGGGCAGTTCGGGCTGCAGGCGACGGAGGCCGGGTGGGTGTCGAACCGGCAGCTGGAGGCGGCCCGCGTGGCGATGACGCGCGAGATGAAGCGCGGCGGGAAGCTGTGGATCCGGGTGTTTCCGGACAAGCCGATCACGAAGAAGCCGGCCGAGACGCGGATGGGGAAGGGGAAGGGGAACCCGGAGGGCTGGGTGGCCGTGGTGAAGCCGGGGCGGGTGCTGTTCGAGGTGGAGGGCGTGACCAAGGCGATCGCGCAGAAGGCGATGGCGCTGGCGGCGGCGAAGCTGCCGGTGCAGACGCGCCTCATCGAGCGGGGGAGCTGAGCCGTGGCGGTCGAGAAGCTGACGATGGCGCAGATTCGCGAGCTGACGGACGCGGAGCTGCGGGCGAAGGTGGCCGAGCTGGAGAAGGAGCGGTTCGGCCTGCGGTTCAAGGCCGGCACGGAGGTGCTGGCGAATCCCATGGACCTGCGCAACGCGCGGCGCGCGGTGGCCCGGCTGCAGACGGTGCTGGCCCAGCGGGCGGCGGCGCGGAAGGCGACCTGACATGAGCGAGCAGCAGTCGGCCCGGGCGCGGCGCAAGACGCGCGTCGGAACGGTGGTGAAGGACGCGATGCGGAAGTCCGTGGTGGTGAGCCTGGCGCGGCCGGTGACGCACGCGCTGTACGGCAAGCAGGCCCAGCGGACCAAGAAGGTCGTCGCGCACGACGAGGCCGACACCGCGAAGGTGGGCGACGTGGTGCGCATCATGGAGACGCGGCCGCTCTCGAGGACCAAGCGCTGGCGGGTCGTCGGGATCGTGCAGCGGGCGGAGTAGGGGGCGGCCGTGGTCCAGCAGGAATCGATCCTCAAGATCGCCGACAACTCGGGGGCGAAGCGGGCCCTGGTCATCCGGGTGCTCGGCGGGTCGAAGCGGCGCTACGCCGGCTTGGGCGACATCGTGATCGTCGCGATCAAGGACGCGCTGCCGACCGGCACCGTGAAGAAGGGCGAGGTGGCGCGCGCCGTGGTGGTGCGCACCGCCAAGGAGACGCGGCGCCGCGACGGGAGCTATATCCGCTTCGACGAGAACGCGGCGGTGATCATCAACGAGCAGGGCGAGCCGCGGGCCACGCGCATCTTCGGCCCGGTGGGCCGCGAGCTGCGCGAGAAGCGGTTCATGAAGATCGTGAGCCTCGCGCCGGAGGTGCTCTGACATGAAGCCGCTGGTCTATCGCAAGCGCGACCGGCAGGGCGCGGCCCGGACGCCGCGGCCGAAGATGCACGTCACGCGGGGCGACCTCGTGGTGGTGCTCTCGGGCGACGACAAGGGGAAGCGCGGCAAGGTGCTGAAGGCGCTCCCGGTGAAGCGGAAGGTGGTCGTCGAGGGCGTGAACGTCGTGAAGCGGCACCGCAAGGCGCGGCAGCAGGGGGAGGAGAGCCAGATCCTCTCGTTCCCGGCGCCGATCCCGGTGTCGAAGGTGATGCTGATCGACCCGAAGACGGACGCGCCGACGCGCGTGCGGCGACGGGTGGACACGGACGGGACGGTGGAGCGCGTGAGCGTCCGCTCCGGCACGCCGATCCCGCGGAGCCGGTAGGAGCCATGGCGAAGACGAAGGACGAGACGGCCCCGGCGGAGCCGGCCCCGACCCCGCGGCTGCAACTGCACTACGAGCGGCAGGTCCGGCCGGCGCTGGTAAAGGCGTTCGGGCTGACCAACCCGCACCAGGTGCCGCGCATCCGCAAGGTCGTGCTGAACGTGGGCTTCGGCGAGGGAGGCAAGCAGGCCAAGGCCCTCGACGTGATGGTGGCCGAGCTGGCGGCGATCACGGGCCAAAAGCCGGTGGTGACCCGCGCCAAGAAGTCCATCGCCAACTTCTCGCTGCGGGCGGGGATGGCGGTGGGCGCGTCGGTGACGCTTCGCGGCGCCCGGATGTACGAGTTCCTCGATCGCTTCATCAACATCGCGGTGCCGCGCATCCGCGACTTCCGCGGCCTGCCGACGCGGAGCTTCGACGGGCGCGGGAACTACACGTTCGGGATCAAGGAGCAGATGATCTTCCCGGAGATCGACTACGACAAGGTCGAGCGCATCCACGGGATGGACATCACGATCGTGACGGATGCCAAGCGCGACGACCTGGCCATGGCGCTGCTGCGGGAGATGGGGATGCCGTTCCGCGGCGAGACGCCGGTCCTCGTCGCCTGAGCCGGGGGAGACGATGGCGAAGAAGTGCTGGACGGAGAAGGCCAAGCGGAAGCCGAAGTTCACCTCGCGCCGCATCACGCGCTGCCAGCGGTGCGGCCGCTCGCGCGCGTACCTGCGGCGGTTCGGGCTGTGCCGCATCTGCTTCCGCGACCTGGCGCTGAAGGGGGAGATCCCCGGCGTCCGCAAGGCAAGCTGGTAAAGGAGCCGACGCACCCATGAGCATGACCGATCCCGTCGCTGACATGCTGACGCGCATCCGCAACGCGTGTCAGGCCCGGCACCGCCGGGTCGACATGCCGGTCTCCAAGCTGAAACTGGAGATCGCGCGGCTGCTGCGGGACAACCACTACCTCCAGGACTTCCAGGTCCTGGACGATGGTCGGCACGGCGTGCTGCGGCTCTACCTCAAGTACGCCAGCGGTGACCAGCCCGTGATCCGCGAGCTCCGCCGCGTCTCCACGCCCGGCCTGCGCCGGTACGTGGGCGCGCGCGAGATCCCGCGGGTCCGCAACGGCCTCGGCATGGCGATCGTTTCCACGCCGAAGGGCCTCATGACGGACCGCGACGCCCGTTCCGCCCACGTGGGCGGCGAGCTGCTCGCAATGGTCTGGTAGGAGGCCGCGTGTCGCGCATCGGCAAGAAGCCCGTCCCGCTCCCCGCCGGCGTCACCGCGGCGGTGCAGGGGCGGACGCTCACGGTGAAGGGCCCGAAAGGGGAGCTGACCCGCACCTTCCACCCGGACATGCGGGTCACCGTCGCGGACGGCCAGGTCGCGGTCGCGCGCCCGTCGGACGAGGGGAAGCACAAGGCGCTGCACGGGCTCTCGCGCACCCTGGTGGCCAACATGGTCGAGGGGGTCACGAAGGGCTTCGAGCGCAGCCTCGAGATCCAGGGCGTCGGCTACCGGGCCGAGCAGAAGCCGTTCGGCCTCACGCTCGTGGTCGGGTTCTCGCACCCGGTGGACTTCCAGGCGCCGCCGGGGATCACGCTGAAGGCGGAGCAACCGACGCTCGTCCGGGTGTCGGGCTGCGACAAGGAGCTGGTGGGCCAGGTGGCGGCGAACATCCGCGCCGTGCGCCCGCCGGAGCCGTATAAGGGCAAGGGGATCCGGTACGCCGGCGAGAAGGTGCGCCGCAAGGCCGGCAAGACGGGGGCGAAATAAGTGAGGACCGTTCGCAAGCCGAAGTCGAGCGAGGCGCTGCGCCGCCGGCGGCACCTGCGGGTGCGCAAGCGCGTCACGGGCACACCGGAACGCCCGCGGCTCGTGGTGTTCCGGTCGCTGAAGCACATCTACGCGCACCTCGTGGACGACACGGCGGGGCGCGTGCTCATGGGCGTGGCGGATTCGTCCGACCAGGTGGCGAAGTCCGACGGCGGGAAGGTCGCCAAGGGGTTCGCGGTCGGCGTCGCGCTGGCGGAGAAGGCGAAGCAGGCGGGCATCGTGCGGGTGGTGTTCGACCGCGCGGGGTACGCCTATCACGGACGCGTCAAGGCGGTGGCCGAGGGCGCGCGCAAGGGCGGACTGGAGTTCTGATGGCCAGGGACCAGCAGCAGGGACCGCCGCGCGGCGAGCGCGGCCACGGACGGGGCGATCGCGGGCGTCGGGATCAGTCGCGGGAGCGCGAGAGCGAGCTGGTCGAGAACGTGATCAGCATCAACCGAGTGGCCAAGGTCGTGAAGGGCGGCCGCCGGTTCAGCTTCAGCGCGCTGGTCGTCGTGGGCGACGGGAACGGGCACGTCGGCGTCGCCACCGGCAAGGCCAACGAGGTCAGCGAGGCGGTGCGCAAGGCGGTCGAGGGCGCCCGCAAGGCGATGCTCACCGTGCCGCGCACCGGCGCGACGATCCCCCACGAGGTCGTCGGGGCCCACGGCGCCGGCCGGGTCTTCCTCAAGCCGGCCACGCCGGGGACCGGCGTCATCGCCGGCGGCCCGGTGCGCGCCGTGCTGGAGTGCGCCGGCATCAGCGACATCCTGACCAAGAGCCTCGGCTCGAACAACCCGCACAACATGGTGCGGGCCACCATGAACGGCCTGGCGCGGCTGGTCACGCTCCGACAGGTCGCGCGCGAGCGCGGCGTCGAGCCGGAGGCGATCGCCTACCGGGCCCGGCAGAGCGAGGCGGCCCATGTCGGCTAAGGCGGCGAAGAGTGGCGCGCGGCTGCGCGTGAAGCAGGTGCGCAGCGGCAGCGGCCGGCCGGCCGTGCACCGCCGCACGCTGCGGGCGCTCGGCCTGAAACACCACCAAGACGTCGTCGAGGTGACGGACAGCCCGGCGATCCGCGGCATGCTGTTCCAGGTGCGGCACCTCGTCGAGGTGTCGCCGGTGGAGGGGAAGTAGCATGGGTTCCGACACGACGCCCCGCGTCACGCTCGGGGGCCTGCATCCGGCGAAGGGCTCCACCCGGTCGCGCAAGCGGGTGGGCCGCGGGCCCGGCTCCGGCATCGGCAAGACCTCGGGGAAGGGGCACAAGGGCCACAAGGCGCGCACCGGCGGGCAGACCCGGCCAGGTTTCGAGGGCGGCCAGATGCCGCTCATCCGCCGCGTCCCGAAGCGCGGCTTCACGAACCCGTTCAAGGTGGTTGCCCAGGTCGTCAACCTGAAAGCCCTTGCGGGCCTCTCGGGCACCGAGGTCACCGCGGAGCGGCTCGCCGGCGCCGGCCTCGTCGCGTACGCGGACCGGCCCGTCAAGGTGCTCGCCGACGGCGACGCGCCGCCGGGCCTGGTGCTGAAGGGCGTCGCCGCGTCCGCCGCGGCGAAGGCCAAGATCGAGGCGGCGGGCGGGCGGATCGAGGCCTAAGGTGACGGCCCCGGCCATCCCGAATCCGTTCCGCATCCCGGAGCTGAAGGAGAAGATCCTCTTCACGCTCCTGTGCCTCCTGCTCTACCGGCTCGGCGCCCACATCACCGTCCCGGGTGTCAACGCGCAGGCGACGATCGACTTCTTCCGGAACCAGAGCGGCACGCTCTTCGGGATCTACAACCTGTTCGTCGGCGGCGGCCTCTCACGGGCCACTGTGTTCGCCCTGGGCATCATGCCCTACATCTCGGCGAGCATCTTCTTCCAGATCGCCGGGGCGGTCTTCCCGACGATCGAGCGGCTCCAGAAGGAGGAGGAGGGTCGCAAGAAGATCACGCAGTGGACCCGCTACCTGACGATCGGCCTCGCTGCCGCGCAGGCGTGGGGCGTCGGGCTGTTCCTAGAGCAGCTCCAGGGCGCCGTCGCCTCCCCGGGCCTCGCCTTCCGGATCCAGACCGCGTTCTTCCTGACGACGGGCGGCATCTTCATCATGTGGCTCGGCGAGCAGATCACCGAGCGCGGCCTCGGGAACGGGATGAGCCTCCTCATCTTCTTCTCGATCGTCGAGCGGATCCTGCCAAGCGCCCTCCAGCTCCCCGAGTACCTGCGCACCCAGGCCCTGACCTGGCCGCGCCTGGTGCTGTTCCTGGCGCTGATGCTCGCGGTGGTGTGGGTGACGGTCGCCATCACGGTGGCCGCCCGCCGCATCCCGATCCAGATCCCGCGCAAGGTCATGGGCCGCGGCCGCATCCGCGAAGGCCAGAAGTCGTTCATCCCGCTGCGGCTGCTGACGGCGAACGTGATGCCGATCGTGTTCGCCCAGTCGATCATCATCGTTCCCGGCACGATGGCGCAGTTCTCCAACGTGTCCTGGCTGCGCGAGGTGTCGAACTACTTCCAGCAGGGCTCGTGGGTGTACTACGTGACCTACGCGGCCCTCATCGTCTTCTTCACCTACTTCTACACGGCCATCGCCTTCAACCCGGTGGACCTGTCGGAGAACCTGAAGAAGCAGGGCGGCTTCATCCCCGGCGTGAAGCCGGGCCAGAAGACGGCCGAGTACATCGACCACGTGCTCTCGCGCGTCACGCTGCCCGGCTCGCTGTTCCTCACGGCGGTCGCGATCCTGCCGATCATCGTGCTCGACTACTTCAAGGTGCCCTTCGCCTTCGGAGGCACCTCGCTCCTGATCGTCGTCGGCGTCGCGCTCGACACCGTCCAGCAGCTCCAGCAGCACATGATCCTGCGGCAGTACGATTCGTTCATGAAGCAGGGCCGGGTGCGGTTCCGGGGGCGGCAGCGGTTGATGTGACGGAGCAGGGGAGGAGGGGAGGGACGGGGGGAAGA
>CAYLJK010000057.1:0-9768 GCA_964383975.1 uncultured Gemmatimonadales bacterium
TCGAGATCGGCGGCACCGTCGGCGACATCGAGTCGCTGCCGTTCCTGGAGGCGATGCGCCAGTTCCGGCAGGAGGTCGGCCGCGACAACGCGCTGTTCGTCCATGTGACGCTCGTCCCGTTCATCGCGGCGAGCGGCGAGCTGAAGACCAAGCCGACCCAGCACTCGGTCCGCGAGCTCATGGAGATCGGGATCCAGCCGGACGTGCTGGTGTGCCGCAGCGAGCGGCCGCTCTCCGAGGAGCTGAAGCGCAAGATCGCGCTGTTCTGCAACGTCGACTTCGGGTGCGTGATCGAGGCCCCGGACGTCTCGACGATCTACGAGGTACCGCTGCGGATGCACGAGCAGGGCCTCGACCGCGAGGTGTGCCAGCGGCTGCGCATCGACGCACCGGAGCCGGACCTCCGGAAGTGGCGCGAGCTGGTCGAGAAGATCCTTCGACCCGGCGACCGGGTCCGGATCGCCGTCGTGGGGAAGTACACGGACCTCGCCGATTCCTACAAGTCCATCTCGGAGGCGCTGGTGCACGGCGGCATCGCCAACAACGTCGGCGTGCAGGTGGACTGGGTGGCGAGCGACCGGTTCACCGACCTCGAGGCGGCGCGCACGCTTCTCGCGCCCTACGACGGCCTGCTCGTGCCGGGCGGCTTCGGCGTGCGCGGGATCGAGGGCCTGCGCCAGGCGATCGAGG
The DNA here is from genome assembly GCA_964383975.1 of uncultured Gemmatimonadales bacterium. Classification (GTDB taxonomy): domain Bacteria; phylum Gemmatimonadota; class Gemmatimonadetes; order Gemmatimonadales; family JACORV01; genus DASXPG01. The sequence continues at coordinate 691 of CAYLJK010000057.1, forward strand.
CGGCGCGGCGCGATCGGCTGCCGTTCTTCGGGATCTGCCTCGGCATGCAGGTCGCGATCATCGAGTTCGCGCGCAACGCGTGCGGCATCGCGCACGCCAACTCGTCGGAGTTTGAGCCGGAGTGCGGGAACGCGGTGATCTCGCTGCTGCCCGCGCAGCGCAACGTGGAGGACATGGGCGGCACGATGCGGCTCGGCGCCTACCCGGCGAAGCTGCGTGCTGGCTCCCGCGTGGCGGCGATCTACGGCGCGACGGAGACGAGCGAGCGGCACCGGCACCGCTACGAGGTGGACAATGCCTACCGCGACCGGTTCGCCGAGCACGGCCTGCGGCTTACCGGCCTCTCGCCGGACGGGTCGCTGGTCGAGATGATCGAGCTCCCCGACCACCCGTGGTACGTGGCGTGCCAGTTCCATCCGGAGCTGAGGTCGCGCCCGACGCGGCCGCACCCGCTGTTCGCGAGCTTCATCGCGGCCGCACACGAGCGTCGGCAGCACCGCGCCGAGGCGCCCGCTCGCGCGGCCGCCCCGCTCGCGAGGGTCTGAGGACCCGCCCATGGGCGCCGCCCCATTCGGCCCCGGACCGTTCCTGATCGTCGGTCCCTGTGTCCTCGAGGACGACGCGCTCAACCTGCGCGTCGCAGACGCCGTCGCGGCCCTCGGCGCCCGCCTCGGCGTCCCGGTCATCTTCAAGGCCTCGTTCGACAAGGCGAACCGCTCGGCGCTCGGCGCCGCCCGCGGGCCCGGGCTGGACGAGGGGCTCCGGAAGCTGTCGCGCGTGAAGGAGGCGAGCGGCCTCCCCGTGCTCACGGACGTGCACGAGTCGGACCAGCCGGCGCGCGCTGCGGAGGTGGCGGACGTCCTCCAAGTCCCGGCCTTCCTGTGCCGCCAGACCGACCTCCTCGTCGCCGCCGGGCGCGCCGGACGGCCGGTGAACGTGAAGAAGGGCCAGTGGATGACGCCGGAGGCGATGGCGGGGGCCGTCGCCAAGGTCCGCAGCGGCGGCGCGACCGCCGTGGCCGTCACCGAGCGCGGGACCTTCTTCGGCTACGGCGACCTCGTCGTGGACATGCGCAGCTTCGCGCGGCTGCGCACTGCCTGCGACGCGCCGGTCGTCTTCGACGCCACGCATTCGGTGCAGCAGCCGGGCAAGGGCACGGGCGGCGCGAGCGGCGGGCTGCGCGAGCACATCCCGGCGCTGCTCTTCGCCGCCGCGGCCGCCGGTGCGGACGGGTTCTTCCTGGAGACGCACCCCGACCCGGACCACGCGCCCTCGGACGGCCCGAACATGGTCCGCCTGCCGGACCTGCCGGACCTCGTGAGCCGGGCGCTCGACGTGTGGCACGCCGCGCGGGGCCGCCGATGATCGAGCCCGCCGTCGCCCGCCGCATCCGCCTGGTCGGCATCGACGTGGACGGAACGCTCACCGACGGCGGTCTCTACCTCGGCATGCAAAACGGCGCGCCGGTCGAGCTGAAGCGGTTCGACATCCTCGACGGTCTGGGCATCGTCTTCCTGCGGATGGCCGGCATCCCGGTCGTCATCGCCACCGGGCGCAGCAGCGAGCCCGCTCGGCTGCGCGCCGAGGAGCTGAAGGTGGACGAGTACGTGAGCGATCCGGCCGGCCACAAGCTCCCCGGCTTCGAAGCCGTGCTGCGGCGCCGCGAGGTGCCCTGGACCGACGTGGCCGTGGTGGGGGACGACCTCCCCGATGTGCCGCTGCTGCGGCGCGCGGCATTGCCGGTCGCCGTCGCGAACGCGGTCGCGGAGGTGAAGGCCCTGGCGCGCCACACCACGCGTGCCGCCGGCGGCCACGGCGCGGTGCGCGAGTTCGTCGAGGACCTCCTCCGCGCCCGGGATGAGTGGGACGCGGTCCGCGCGGCCTATCTCAAGGAGCGGGGCGATGGGGACGTTTGATCGGCAGGCCGCGGTCGTCGCCCGGGGACGCGCGGTCCTGGAACAGGAGGCCGCCGCTGTGCAGGCGCTGGCCCGGCGACTCGACGGCCGGTTCGCCGTCGCCGTCACGCTGCTGGCGGGGCGGCCGGGCCGCATCGTCGTCTCGGGCATCGGCAAGTCCGGAACCATCGCCCGCAAGATCGCGGCCACCCTGACCTCCACCGGTACGCCGGCCACCTTCCTCCACGCGGTGGACAGCGTGCACGGCGACCTCGGCGTCGTCGGCCGCGACGACGCCGCGATTGTGCTGTCGAAGAGCGGCGAGACGGCCGAGATTCTGGACCTCGTGGCGCACCTCAAGCGTCTCGGCACGCCGGTCGTCGCCATCGTGGGGGACCTCGACTCGTCGCTGGCGCGGCACGCCGACGTCGCGCTTGACGCGGCCGTGGACGCCGAGGCGTGTCCCTTCGACCTCGCACCGACCACCAGCACCACCGTGGCCCTCGCCCTCGGGGACGCGCTCGCTATCGCGCTCCTCGAGGCCAAGGGGTTCCGCGCCGAGGACTTCGCGCGGCTGCACCCGGGCGGCGCCCTCGGACGCCGGCTCCTGCTCGCGGTGCGCGACGTCATGCTCACCGCGGACCTGCCCGTGCTGCGGCCCGACGCGACCATGCGCGAGTGCGTCATCCTGCTCGCCGAGCGGCGCGGGACGGTGGCGATCGTGGACGAGCGGCGCCGGGTGGTCGGCGTGGTGACGGCCGGGGACCTCACCCGCCTGATGGAGCGGCGCGACGACTTCCTGGCGCTCACGGTGGCCGAGGTCATGACGCGGGACCCGAAGCTGGCCCGTCCCGAGGAGCTCGGCGGCGCCGTGGTGTACCGGATGGAGCAGCACGGCATCATGGCCATGCCGGTCGTGGACGAGGCCGGCGTGCTGATCGGCATCGTCCACCTGCACGACCTGATGCGGGCAGGCGCGGCGTGAGCAGCGGGCACGGGCGCATCGGCGCGCGGGCGCACCGGCACGGGCGCGCGGTCATCGCGGTGGCGACGATCCCGGTCTTCCTCGCTGCCGCATGCGGGGGGGAGCGGACGGACGCGGTCGCGGCGGTGCAGCAGGCCGCCGACAGCGCTGACCAGATGATGGTTGGCGTGCGCATGTACCTGACGAACCTCGGCGTGCGGCAGGCGTACCTGGAGGCCGATTCCGCCTTCGTGTTCGAGAACCAGGGCCGGACCGAGCTGCGTCGGGTGCGCGTGACCTTCTTCCAGCAAAGCGGCGAGCAGTCCTCGGTGCTCACCGCCGACGAGGGGACCTATTGGGGCCGCGACGGCCGCATGGAGGGCCGCGGCAACGTGGTCGTGGTGCGCGCCGACGGCGCGCGGCTCACGACCGCCGTGCTCCGATACGACCAGGAGCGGAACGAGGTCAGCACCGACCAGCCGTACACCTACGCGAGCGCCGAGCGCAACGTCACCGGGGTGGGCTTCACGTCGGACCCGGCCTTCACCACGATCCGCACCCAGCAAGTGCGGGGGAGCGGCGGGCAGTTCACGCTGCCGGGACAGTAGGATGCGCCGGACGGTCGCGCTCCGGCTCGCGCGCGCGGTCCCGTTGGCCGCGGCGATCGCGCTGCCGTGCGCAACCGGGGTCCCGGCCGCGGCGCAGCAGCCCCGGCCGCGGGTCTGTCTCGTGCACATCGACACGGCGGGAACGACCAACATCTTCCAGCCTCGGCCGGGGGCGGAACAGGTGTACGCCGGGAGCGGGGTCCGCGGGCGCTGCCTCAACGACCCGACGCGCATGAACGCCGACTCGCTCACCTGGGCCGCGGACCGGGGCGAGCTACAGCTGATCGGCCGGGTGCACTTCGAGGACAGCCTCGCGATCCTCGACGCGGACCGCGTCACCTACTGGGTGCGCCAGGAACGGCTGTACGCCGAGGGCAGCGTCTACACCCGCAACCGCGCGAGCGGCTCGGAGCTGCGCGGACCGAACCTGGACTACTACCGCGCCGTGCCGCCGCTGCGGGACACGCTCGAGCTGCGCGGCAGCGGCCGCCCCACCATTCACGTGCGCCCCGTGCGCGAGGGCGCGGCCTCCGACACGAGCGAGCCGTTCGTGGTGGTCGCGGACCGGGTCTGGATGCGCGGCACGCAGCGCATGTGGGGTCACGGCCGCGTGACGATCGACCGCTCGGACCTCGCCGCGCGCGGCGACACGGCGATCCTGGACCTCGCCGACAGCGTCGGCTTCCTGAGCGGCGCCCCCGTCGTGACCGGACGCGACACGGCGCAGCGGGACAGCGCCGCCACGTACCGCCTGACGGGGAACCGCATCCGCTTCGACCTCACCGGGACGCAGGACATCCGACGGGTCCTCTCGTCGGGGACGGCCGAGGCCCGCGGTCCCGACTGGTTGCTCCAGGGCGATACCATCGACTTGGCGCTCGACAGCAGCCGGATCGAGCGCGCCCAGGCGTGGGGGCGCACCCGCCGCGCCCTCGCGACCGCCGACCTCAGCACCATCACGGCCGACTCGCTCGATATCCGCATGCCGGGGCAGGTGATGGAGCAGGTGTGGGCCTGGGGCACGGCCAGGGCGGCATCGCGTCCCGACTCGGCGCAGCCGGAGGACGACTGGCTCACCGGCGACACCTTGCGCGCCCGGTTCCGGCCGGTCACCGATTCGCTGGGGAGGCGCCGCAGCGAGATCGAGCGGGTGGCGGCCTTCGGGGCGGCGCGTGCCCTCTATCACGTGGAGAACGACCGTGATCCGGCGGGCCCCCGAGGGGTGAACTACTCCCGCGGACACCGCATCGAGATCGCCCTGGAAGCCCGCCGCGTGCGCCAGGTGGACATCGTCGGGCAGGTGGACGGCGTGTACCTCGAGCCGGCGCCCGAGGACTCGCTTGCCGCCGACTCCGCGGCGGCCGGCGACACGACGGGCGCCGTGCGGCGCGCCCGGCCGCGCCCGGCGCCCGGCACGCCCGGGCGGCCGGCACCCGCGCCGCGCCCGGCCGGGACCGCGACCGCCCGGGCCGCGGAGGATCGCCGGTGACCGCCCCGGAGCTGATCGCCCAGCTGGTCCGTCGCGATCCCTCGGCGTGCCTCGCCGTGGCCGCACTGCTGCGCGACCCCGACCCGACCGGCGCCACGCCGTTCGGCCACGCGGCCGTCTTCTACAGGGAGGACTATCTCACCGCGCAGCGGGCGGCGGGCGCCACGGGCGCCGCCGGGACGCTGTCCATGGACGACGTGCGGCGGCACCTCGTGACCTCGGTGCTGCCGCGGCTCGCCACGGAGGCCGTCATCGAGCAGACCGGCCGCGGCTGGACCGAGGAGACGCCGGTGCGCCTCCTCGATCCGTTCTGGGCGGCGTTCGGCGTGGACCCCCACGCGATGCGCGCGGCCCTCGTGGAAGCTGCGTCGGTCGCCATGGCGACCCACGGCCTCCCCTCGGCGGCGCCACGACCGGCGGTGGCGGGAAGCCGGCTCGAGGGGTTCGGCCTCACGAAGGTCTACGGCGGCCGCGCCGTCGTGGACGCCGTGGACGTCCGCCTGGAACAGGGGGAGATCGTCGGACTGCTCGGCCCGAACGGAGCGGGGAAGACCACCACCTTCTACATGCTCGTGGGCCTGGTGCGGCCACAGGCGGGGCGCATCGTCCTCGACGGGGAGGACATCAGCTCCCTTCCGATGTTCCGCCGCGCGCGCCGCGGCATCGGCTACCTGGCGCAGGAGCCTTCCGTGTTCCGGAAGCTCAGCGTCGAGGAGAACCTGATGGCGATCCTCGAGACGATGGACCTCACCCGCGGCGAGCGCGCCGAGCGCCTCGAGGCCCTTCTCGACGAGCTCTCCATCCGGCACCTGCGCCGCAACCGCGCCTACTCCCTGTCGGGGGGCGAGCGACGCCGGCTGGAAATCACGCGCGCCCTCGTGACGCGGCCGAAGTTTATGCTTCTCGACGAACCGTTCTCGGGCGTGGACCCCATCGCGGTGCACGACATCCAGACGATCGTTGCGGGGCTGCGCACCCGTGGCATCGGCGTGCTGATCACCGACCACAACGTCGAGCAGACGCTCGACATCGTGGACCGCGCCTACATCATGTTCGAGGGCCGCGTCCAGGTGGCCGGCACCGTCCGCGAGCTGGTGTTCGACGACCGCGTCGCCGAGCTGTACCTCGGCCCGACCCTCACGGCGCGCCTGCGCGCGCGGCTCTCCCCGGCGGCGTGAGCGCGCTGCGGCAGGGACTCGGGCAGCAGCAAGTCCTGCGGCAGGACCTGCGGATCAATCCGCGCCTCTACCAGGCGATGGACCTGCTGTACATGCCGCTCCTGGACCTCCAGCAGCACCTCAAGCAGGAACTGCTCGAGAACCCGTTCCTGGAGCTGATCGAGCCGGAGACGGAGGAGCAGGCCACGCCGAGCGCCGAGGACGAGCGGCGCGAAGCGGAGCACCAGAAGGAGAAGGAGGAGACCAATTGGGAGGACATCCTCCTGGACGGCTTCGCCTCGGCGGGCGGCGGGTGGCGGCAGGAGCACGAGGAGCAGGAGTACCGCGAGCCGGTGACGGTGCAGCAGCACAGCCTCGCCGACTTCCTGCGCAGCCAGCTCCAGCTCCAGGAGCTGGACGACCGCCAGTTGCTGCTCGCCGAGAGCATCATCGGCAACATCTCCGACGACGGGTACCTCACGGCCACCCTCGCGGAGGTGGTGGAGGGCGCCAACCGGATGGTGGAGGAGTTCGCAGCGGACCACCCGAAGGCCCCGCCCGTGGCCCCCTACACACCCGGGGAGGCGGAAGCCCTGCTGCGCATCGTCCAGTCCCTCGAGCCCCCTGGCATCGGCGCGCGAGATCTGCGCGAGTGCCTGATGCTGCAGCTCCGCGAGCGCGGCGAGGCGGGCTCGCTGGAGTACCGCCTCCTCGACGAGGCCTACGACGATTTCATCGCGCACCGCTGGAGCGACCTCGGGAAGCAGCTGGGGATGGAGCCGGCGCAGGTCCAAGCGGCGGCCGACAACATCGCGCGCCTCGACCCCAAGCCGGGGCTCCGCTTCGCCGGCGGGAGCGACGACTACATCGTCCCCGACCTCGTGGTCGAGAAGGTGGATGGCGAGTACCGCGTCTTCCTCAACGACACGAACCTCCCGAGGCTGCGGCTGTCGCGCGCCTACCAGGAGGTGGCGCGGGACCGGAAGAAGTTCACCGGAGAGAACCGGGAGTTCATCACCCAGCGGCTCAACAGCGCGCAGTGGATGATCCAGGCGATCGAGCAGCGCCGCCAGACGATGCTGAAGGTCATGCACTTCATCGTGGACCGGCAGCGCGACTTCTTCGAGAAGGGCATCGAGCACCTCAAGCCGCTGACCCTGCGCGAGGTGGCGGAGATCATCAACATGCACGAGAGCACCGTCAGCCGGGTCACCAACGAGAAGTGGGTGCAGACGCCGCGCGGCGTCCTGCCCCTCAAGTTCTTCTTCTCCAGCGCCCTGTCGACGACGACCGGCGAGGACGCGTCCGCCCGCGCCATCCGGGCGCAGATCCAGCGGCTCGTGGGGGAGGAGGATCCGCAGGACCCGCTCACCGACCAGCAGATCGTGCAGCGCCTGCGCGAGCGCGGGGTGCGCATCGCGCGCCGCACGGTGGCCAAGTACCGCGACCAGCTGGGCATCCTCTCGGCCCGCATGCGGCGGCGCGTATGAGCCTCGCCGACCGGGCCGGCCCCGTTGACGTGAGCGTCCTCGTCCCGGCGAAGGACGAGGCCGAGAACCTCCCCGAGTTCCTCCGGCTGTGCGCCGAGACGTTCCGCGACGCCCCGTTCCGCGCCGAGGTGGTCGTCGTGAATGACGGCAGCGCGGACGACACGGCGGCCGTGCTCGACGGGCTCCAGGCGGCGCACGGCTTTCTCCGCGCGGCGCACCACCGCACCCGACAGGGGATCACCGAGGCGCTGCGCACCGCCGCGCTCGCCGCCCGCGGCCGCGTCCTCGTCTTCTACCCGGCCGACCTCCAGTTCCTGCCGTCCGAGATCCCGCTGCTCGTCGAGCCGATCCTGCGGGACGAGGCGGACCTGGTGACCGGGGCGAAGCAGGGCGTGTACGAGAAGGCCTTCGTTTCCGGGGTCTACAACCGGCTCTGCCGCCGCCTCTTCGGCGTGAACGTCACCGACCTCAACTCGGTCAAGGCGTACCGGCGCGAGATTGCTGAGTCGGTGCCGATGCGTCCCGACTGGCACCGCTACTTCGCGGTGATCGCCGGCGTCCAGGGGTTCCGGCTCGCCGAGCGCCCGGTCACGCTGCACCCGCGTCGCGCCGGCGCGAGCAAGTTCGGGCTCGGGCGGATCCCGGTCGGCGTCATGGACCTCCTCAGCGTCTGGTTTCAGCTCCGCTACGGGCGCAAGCCGCTGCTCTTCTTCGGCGTCCTCGGCACCGCCCTGTTCGCGCTCGGGTTCCTCGCCGGGGTCGCGGCACTGGCTGTCCGGTTCGGTCTCGGCGTCGGCTTCCGGCCGCTCCTCAATCTCATCGAGACCCTGGTCATCTCGGGGATCGCGCTCTTCGGCTTCGGCTTCGTCGGCGAGCTGCTCGCCGGGCAGCGGGAGGAGCTGCGCGAGCTGCATCGCTCCGTCCGCGAGCTCCAGGCCGAGGCCGCGCGCCGCGACCCGCCCTCCGGCTGATGCGGATCGTGATGGCGGCACACTCCTTCCCGCGCGGGGAAGGGGACCTCGCCGGCGCCTTCATCTGGCGTCTCGCCGAGGCCCTGGTGGACCGCGGCCACGGCGTCACCGTCGTCGCGCCGGCGGACCGTGGCGACGTCGGCGAGCCGCGCCTCGGCCGCGTCACGGTGCGGCGCGTGCGGTACGCGGCGGCCGCGCGCGAGACGCTCGCCTATCAGGGGACGATGCAGCGGTCGGCGTTCGCCTCGCCCGGTGCGCTCCTCGCCTTCTGGGCGATGGTGCGCGCGATGCGACGGGCGGTCGCCGAGGAGATCGTCGCCACCGGCGCGCATGTCGTGCACGCGCACTGGTGGGTGCCGGCCGGCCTCGCCGTCCGGAAGGCCCCGCGGGCAGGCCGGCCGATCCTCGTCACGCTCCACGGCACCGACGTCGCGACGGCGGCGCGCGTCCCGGGCGGCCGCGCGATGATTCGGTCCGTGCTCCGCAGCGCGACGATGGTCACGG
>CAYLJK010000058.1:0-9657 GCA_964383975.1 uncultured Gemmatimonadales bacterium
TCGACGCGGGCGACATCGCGACGCTGGCCACGGTCGACAACTTCGCGGTCGGCGACCGTGTCGCGTACGCCGTCACCACGCTGAAGCCGAACGTGGACAGGTCGGACGTCGAGGCCTACGGTGTCTACAGCAGCGGCACCTGGACGCTGGAGATCAGGCGGAAGCTCAACACCGGCTCCGTCGGCGGCACGCTCGCGGGCCAGCAGGGGACGTACCCGGTGGACGTCCAGTTTGCACCCGGCCAGACGTACGCGTTTGGGCTGGCGATCTTCGACAACGCGCAGATCGAACACAGCTGGTCGCCGGCGGTCTACCGCCTGCGGTTCCAGCAGTAACCTCGGACCGCGGAGATGACCGTGAGAATCCTACGCACCATCGCCCTGCCCGCCGCCGCGGTGCTGGCGCTCGTGGCGACCGCCTGCACCGACGACGAGTCGCCGGCCGTCACGACGCCCGAGCTCGATGCCGCGTTCCTCGGCTACTCGAACCCGGAGACCCGGCAGACCGTGTGCGGTAACTGCCACGTCAGCCAGCAGCGCACCTGGCGGAACACCGGGCACGCCGGGGCCTGGGCAGACCTGCAGGCGAGCGGCCACGCGGCCAGTTACTGCAACGCATGTCACACCGTGAACGGCACCAGCAACCTCGCGCCTGACACGGCCGGTTTCTTCAGCGTGGCCGCGGAAGCGCAGAAGTTCTACTACGACGTGCAGTGCGAATCCTGCCACGGCCCGGGCGCCGCGCACGTGCAGGCGCCCGACGCCTCCCAGCCGCTCGTGTCAATCCGGGCCGACACGGCCCTCGGCTACGGTTGTGCCACCTGCCACAAGGGGACGCATACGCCGTTCGTCGAGGAGTGGCGCAGCTCCCTGCACAACCACGTGCAGAGCGCGGTGTTCACGAACGGTGCCCCGCGTGCCGACTGCATCGGCTGCCACACCGCGCAAGGCGCCCTGGCAGCCTGGGACCCGAACTCCCGCTATGTCGAGTCGAGCCCCACCGCGCAGGCCCAGTACCAGCCGCTCACCTGCGCAGTCTGCCACGATCCGCACGGGACGGAGAATTCCGGGGAGCTGCGCTGGTCCATCGAGACGCCGGATGCGGACCTCAACCTGTGCATGAAGTGCCACCAGCGGCGCTCGGTGCCGGACGTGACCAGCAGCCGCGGGCCGCACGCGCCGCAGGGCCCGACCCTGCTGGGCGAGTCCGGCTGGCTGCCCCCGAACTTCACCTATGACCCGAACGCCGGCGCGAGCACCCACGGCACACAGGCCAACCCGCGGCTGTGCGCGGGCTGCCACATGGAGGCGTTCTCGGCGCAAGACGCGCAGGGGCAGAGCTTCTACGTCGTCGGTCACCGCTTCGAGGCGATCCCCTGCGTGGACGCGAACGGCCGGCCGACGGGAGCCACGGACTGCGCCTACAACGCCGCCGCGCGCCGGTGGACGGCATGCGCCGGCAGCGGCTGCCACACGAGCGAGGCGCAGGCCATCAACTTCTTCAACCTCGTCAAGGGTCGCCTGGAGGGGTACCGCAACACGCTGTGGAAGGACGGTGACGGCGACGGCACGCTCGACGCCTTCCCGACGGACAGCGGGCTCGTGCCGATCGTTCGCGCCAACTACCCCTCGGACTTCTCGACGACCGACAACCGGACATCGGTGGGTGAGGGCGCCTTCTTCAACGCCTCGCTGCTGGGAGTAGACGGCTCGTCGGGCGTCCACAACCCGTTCTACATCGAGGCGCTGCTGCAGCAGAGCATCACGGCGCTCAGGAACCAGTACCCGGGTCTCCCGGCGCCGCCGCCAGAGATCCAGGCGCTCATCAGTCGGGGCGTGCGCCGCTAGCGTCGGCGCGCTCATGCAGGTCCATCCCAGGCGGGCCGGTTCCTTCGCGGGGCCGGCCCGCTTGACCTGAGCGGGACCCCGACCACCTTTACGGGACACATGACGCGACCCCTGCGGCTGTTCCGCTCCGCCCTCGACACGGGCCTTGCCTGGTTCCGGGCGCGGTCGCGCGGGTGGAGGGTCGCCCTCGTGGCCGCCGCGGTGATCGGCCTCGGCGCGGCATCCCTCTCCGGGTACCGTGTCTACCACTACATGATGCACGACAACGAGTTCTGCCTGTCGTGCCATCTCATGACGGACGCGTACGAGCGGTTCCAGCGCAGCGCGCACAACGAGGTGTCGTGCCACAGCTGCCACCCCGCGGGCCTTTCGACCGTCTGGCAGCTCTACTCGACGGTCTTCCTCAGCCCGACCGAGGTGCGGAAGCACGCCCACGTCTCCAACCGGACCTGCGAGTCCTGCCACTCGCTGGAACGGGAGGGAGAGACATGGGAACGGGTGCAGCGGACGGCCGGCCACCGCGTGCACCTCGAATCGCGCGACTCGAGTCTGCGCGACCTCAAGTGCGTGGACTGCCATTCCGTGGACGTCCACGAGTTCAACCCGACCAACCGCACCTGCATGAAGGCCGGCTGCCACGCCGACGCCCAGGTGAAGCTGGGTCGGATGGGCAGCCTCGACATCTACTGCACGACCTGCCACAGCTTCCAGGTCGAGACCCCGCACCTGGCCTTCGACTCGCTCGGTGGCGCGCTCTCGCCGAAGGCCCGGGACTGCTTCGCCTGCCACGAGATGCGGCGGGCGCTGGGCGACATGGAGTTCACGCACGACCCGCACCGCGGCGAGTGCGGCATGTGCCACAATCCGCACACCCAACGGCAGGGGGTGGAGGCGGCGCAGACGTGCACCGGGGCCGGCTGCCACGTGACCGACTGGCAGGACAGCCCCTTCCATACCGGCGTCCCGGCCCCCCAGGAGTGCGTGCGCTGCCACATCCCGCATTCGTGGAAGGTCGAGGGCGAGAACTGCATGCGGTGCCACCGGCACATCATGCAGCCCACGCCTCCCGCGCGGCCCCAGCGCACGACCGCCCTCCCGGCTGCCGCGCATCGGGACCTGGCGGTGCGGTGAGGGCGACGATGATCTCCCTCCGTCACGCCATCCCCGCGCTGGCGGCCGCCCTGCTCGGCGCGGGCGCGGCAGCCGCACAGCAGCGGCCCGCCCCGGCGCTCGGGCCCCAGCAGCAGCCTCCCCCGACGATCGAGCACGCGCGCCACCGAGGTCTCGCCTGCTCGGCGTGCCACAACAGCCGCCGCCGCCACGGCGAGGTCATCGTCCGCACCCAGCAGGACTGCCAGCGGTGCCACCACCAGGGACCGGGGCGCGAGCAGTGCTCGGCGTGCCACAACCTGGCCCGGTTGCAGCGGCCGCAGCCGCAGGCGCGGGCATTCCAGCTGAGCGTGAGCCGCGACCCGGTGACGATCAGCCTGCGATTCGATCACCAGCAGCACGGCCAGGTGCCGTGCACGACGTGTCACGGCGATGCCCTGAGCCGTGCGGCGACCCAGGCGGACTGCGCGGCCTGTCACGGGCAGCACCACCGGCCGGACGCGACCTGCACGGCCTGCCACGCAGGCACGCAGGCCCTCGCCCGTCACAAGCGGACCGACCACAACGCCTGCGCCACCGCCGAGTGCCACGGCGCGGCCGGCGCGAATCTGCCGTCGAGCCGCGAGGCTTGCCTGGTCTGCCACCACGCGCAGCGGCCGCACTACGCCAGCCGGCTGTGCATCAACTGCCACCAGGTGAGAGACCTGTGAGGCCACGCGCCGCTCTGCCCGCGGTGCTGGCCGCGGCGCTGGTCGTGGGGGCAGTCGGCGCCGGCCACGCCCAGGAATTCCGGTTCCGCTCCACGACGACGGCGCGCTACATGCAGCTGCGCACGCTCACCTACGACTCCGCGGTGGGCGGGTACACGGGCGGCCGGGCCACGTCCGCCATGCCGATCACCCAGGACCTCGAGGTGAATGTCTGGGGTCTCGGCGTGCAGGGGCTGCGGGCGTATGCGCTGGTGCGCTTCCGGGAGGAGCTGGGCGACGACGGGTACGGGTGGCCACGTTCCGAGGACCGGTTCGACGCACTGTGGGGCTTCCTCGAGCTGGAGCGCGACCGGTACCGGCTGCGCCTCGGGCGGCTGCAGCGGGCCTCCGGGCTCGGCGTGTACGGCTTTGATGGCGCACTGGCCACGCTGCGCCCTCTCCCGAACGTCCGCCTGGAAGCGTACGGCGGGCGGGGCCTCGCGCGCGGCCTGCTCGACAGCTACGCCTCGAGCGCGATCAGTATCGCGGACCCGGTGATCCCGGAGACCGGCTCCATCCTGGCGGGCGCCTCGTTCTGGATGGCGCCGAGCGCCGGTTCCTCGGTGACAGCGGCATACCAGCGGGAGATCACCGACGATCGGGACGGCCTGATCAGCGAGCGCGTCGCCCTGGACGCTGCGGTGCCGCTGGGACGGCGGGTCCGCCTGTCAGGGTACGCGGACGCCGAACTGGCGACCCGCGAATGGGGCAGGGCCCGGCTCACCGGCCAGGTCCACCTGCCGCGCGGCATGCGCCTCGAGCTGGCCGCGTTCCGCCACAAGCCCGTCTTCGGCCTCAACACGATCTGGGGAGTGTTCTCGCCGCAGGCGTATCGCGGCATGAGCATCAGCGCCGACGTGCCGGCGGGCGAGGGCGTCGAGCTGTCGGCTGGGTGGCAGCGGCGCACGTACGAGCCGACCACGGAGACGACGCCCTGGGCTCCTGAGCTCGAGGATCGCACGGACTTCCTCACGGCGGGCGTCCAGCTGGTGTCGGGGGACTACCAGTTCTCCGGCACCTACCAGTACGTGGCCGGCTACGGCGGAGGCGAGAGCGGCGGTGAGGCTGAGCTGGCGTACGACCGCGGCGGGATCTGGCACGCGGGGGTGGTCGGCGTGGCGTTCCAGGAGGCCGAGGAGTTCCGCGTCGCGACGGGCACGGTCCTCGGCATCGGCTTCAACGGCCGGGCACGCCTGGGCCGCGCGCTCGCCGTCCGGGGATCCGTGCTCAACTACTGGCACACCGGCACGAAGGGCGCGAACGTCCCGGACTGGAGCCAGCTGCGGGTGCACCTCGGCGTGGACATCACGTTCGGCGCGAGCGCCGACCGGCTGGCCGGAGGCGCCCGATGATCGGCGCCCTGGCCCTCGCGCTGGCGCTCCAGGACCCGATCGCCGCCGCGGGGCAGCCCGATGCGTTCTCACATCCGCAGCACCGGCGGCTGTTCACGTCGTGCACCGGGTGCCATGCGGGGATCGTCTCCGGGGAGCGCACGCATCGCATGCCGGAGCCCGGCGACTGCCGGACCTGCCACGACGGGGCGGTACGCCGCGTGGTATTCTGGCGGCCCGCGGAGGCGCCACGGCCGACGCACCTGCGATTCGACCACCGGCGCCATGCCGCCGAGGCTCCCGAGGTGGCCTGCGCAGGCTGCCACGCGCTGGCCGACACCACCGGCGGCTTCATGGCGGTGGGCCGCGCACGTCCGGAGACGTGCACCTCCTGCCACGAGCACGGACCGAGCGGGCACCTGGCCCGCGGTTCCTGCACGCCGTGCCATGGTGCCTTGACGCAGGAGACCGATCTTTCCGTCGAGCGCATCGCGCGGTTCCCGCAGCCGCCGTCCCACGACGCACGCTATGCCCTCACGCACGGCGCGGAGGCGCGCACCAGCGGCACGTGCGAGGTCTGCCACAGCCGGGAGTCGTGCGCGGCGTGCCACCCGAACGCCCGGCAGCTCGCGCCGATCAGCGCGCTCGGCAGCGACTCGCGCGTGGCCGAACTGGTCTTGGGGCGCACGCCTGCGTACCCGCAGCCCGCGACCCATGGGGCCCCGGACTTCCTTCGCGCGCACGGGATGCAGGCACGGCACGCTGTGGCGACCTGTGCCAACTGCCACACCCGCGAGTCGTGCCTCACGTGCCACCGCGCCGACGATCGGACGGCGGTCGTGGCGCAGCTGGCGCGCCGCACGCGTGACGGCGCGCCGGGCGTCGCTCTGACGGCACGCCGGCCGCCGGACCACGTCCCGGGGTTCCGGGCCGAGCACCGCGTGGCGGCGGCCGGCGGGGACCAGAGCTGCTCCCGCTGCCACACGCCGCGCTTCTGCGCATCGTGCCATGACGGCGCCGCATCGCCCACGTTCCACCCGGCGAACTTCGTCGCACGCCATTCGCGCGCCTCGTACATCCGGGAGGGCGACTGCGCCTCCTGCCACCAGACGCAGGCGTTCTGCGTGAGCTGCCACCGCCAGTCGGGGCTCCAGCAGAGGCAGGCGCCGACCGCGAACCGGTTCCACACCAACACCACCTTCTGGTTGCTGGGCCACGGCGCGGCGGCACGCCGCTCGCTGGAGAGCTGCACGACGTGCCACCAGCAGCGGTTCTGCCTCCAGTGCCATTCGGCCGCCACCGGGTGGAAGGTGAGCCCGCACGGCGACGACTTCGACCCGAGGCTGGGGGACCGGAACCCGGCGATGTGCCGGGCCTGCCACCCAGCCGGCCCTCGCAGGCGCTGACGGGACGACACGTGGCCACGCCCGCCCCCACCGCCGGCACCGGGGCCCCCGCCCGCGGCGATGCCGTCGATGCCGCGCACGTGGCGACGCTGCTCGACATGTCGGCGGACGCGATCATCACCGTCTCCCCGGAGGAGCGGATCACGTCCTGGAACCGCGGCGCGCAGCAGATGTTCGGCTGGTCGCGGGACGAAGTCGTGGGGCGGGAATTCAGCTTCCTCCTCCCCGACGAGGAGCGGGCGCGGGGGGAGCTGCAGTGGATTCACCGCACGACGATCGCCCAGGGGGCGATCCGGGACCACGAGACGCGGCGGTTGCGCCGGGACGGGACGCTGGTGGACGTGAGTCTCACGCGCACGGCGGTCTTCGGCCCGGACGGGACCATCATCGGCTTCACCGCGATCCTGCGGGACATCTCCGACCGCAGGCGACTGGAGCGCCGGCTGCTGGCGGCCGAGCGCCTCGCCACGGCGGGGCAGGTCGCGGCTGGGGTTGCTCACGAGATCGGCGCGCCGCTCACGGCCATCGCGATGACGGTCGAGCACATGTTGCGGCAGCGCTGCGCCTCGTGCGCCGGCGCGGACCAGATGCGGATCCTCCAGACCCAGACGGACCGGATCGCGCGCCTCGCCCGCCAGCTGGTGGACCTCGCCAAGCCCGCGGCCCTGACGCGGGGACCGGTCGGCCTGGCCGAGGTCGCGGCCATGGCCTCGAGCCTGGTGCGGTCGCAGTTCGACCAGCGCGGCGCGCGGATCGTGCTGGACGTCGCACCGGACCTCCCGACGGTGCGCGGGGACGCGGCGCAGCTCCAGCAGGTGCTGCTCAACTTGCTGTTCAACGCCATCCGCGTGATCCCGGAGGGGAGCGGCGAGGTGCGCATCGCCGGCCGTCAGCGCGAGGCGGGGACGGTCGAGATCACCGTCCGCGACAACGGTCCGGGGATCCCGCCCGAGGACCTGCCGCTGCTCTTCACCCCGTTCTTCTCGCGCTCCGGGGGGACGGGGCTCGGCCTGGCGCTCGCCGCGCAGATCGTCCAGGCGCATGGCGGCACGCTCGACGCCGACTCCCCGCCGGGGAGCGGCGCCCTTTTCACCATCACCTTGCCGGTGGCCGATGGCGACCGTTGAGCCAGATACCTCCGTCCCGTTGAAGCGGCGCGTCCTCGTCGTCGAGGACGACGACGTGGTGCGCGGCCTGCTCGCCCAGATCCTCGGCGAGGCGGGCTACGAGGTCGTCGGCGCCCCGACGGGCGAGGCGGCGCTCGCGGAGCTGGACCGCCAGTCGTTCGACGCCGTCCTCCTCGATCTCAACCTGCCGGGCATCCAGGGGATGGACGTGCTGCGGGTGGGGCCGACCCTCCAGACGGACACGCCGTTCATCGTGATGACGGCGTTCGGTTCGGTGGACACGGCGGTCGAGGCGATGAAGAACGGCGCCTTCGACTACGTCAGCAAGCCGTTCCGCACCGACGAACTGCTCCTGACCCTGCAGCGGGCGCTTGAGGAGACCGCCCTGCGCCGCGAGGTCGCCGCGCTGCGGCGGCGCGTGCGGGAGGGCACGGGCGGCATCCAGATGGTGGGCCGCAGCCCGCAGATCGAGCGGGTGCGCGACCTCATCGCCCGGGTGGCGCCGAGCCGCGCCACGGTGCTCATCACCGGTGACACCGGCACCGGGAAGGAGTTGGTGGCGCGGCTGGTGCACGCGCTCTCGCCGCGCGCCGAACGGCCGTTCGTGGGGATCAACTGCGCCGCGATCCCCGAGACGCTGCTGGAGGCCGAGCTGTTCGGGCACATGAAGGGCGCGTTCACGGGGGCGATCGCCAACAAGCGCGGACTGATGGAGGAGGCCTCCTCCGGCACGCTGTTCCTCGACGAGATTGGCGCGGTGTCGCCGAACATCCAGGTCAAACTGCTCCGCGCCCTCCAGGAACGCACCATCATGCGCGTCGGCGGTCGCGAACCGATCGCGGTGGACGTCCGCCTGGTCGCGGCGACCAACCTGGACCTGGCCGACGAGGTGCGCGCGGGGAACTTCCGCGAGGACCTCTATTACCGGCTCAGCGTGTTCCCGATCCGCGTCCCCGCGCTGCGCGAGCGGCGCGACGACATCCCGCTCCTCGCCGCGCACTTCCTGCGGCGCGCGGCCACCGAGTACGGCATCGAGCCGCCGGCGATCCCGCCCGTCACCATGAGGCGCCTCATGGAGTACGACTGGCCGGGCAACGTGCGCGAGCTGGAGAACTTCATCGAGCGTGCGGTCATCATGCACGCCGGGGCGCGGACGATCGCCTTCGACCCCGACGACACGCTGCACCGCCGCAAGGAGCACGACCTCGTGCGGCTGGCCCGCGCCGAGCGCTGGAACATCGCGCGGCTGGAGCGGGAGTACATCCTCGCCGTGCTCGAGGAGGTCGGCGGACACCAGGGACACGCGGCCGAAATCCTCGGCATCGACCGGCGGACGCTGTACCGCAAGCTCAAGCAGTACCGGGGCGAGGACCCCGACGGTGTGTCAGGAATGGCCGGCGAGGTTGAGACGACCTAGCGGGCGGGCCGCAGCGGCCACCGGACAGGATTTCCCACAGCAGGCGGACTCCCCGGCCGCGACAGGTCGGGGAGTTCTTCTATCTGATTGTGATATAACGGCTTACATACGGTTTTCGGACGCTGAGGTCGGCGCCCCCCGGTGGTACGGGACGCGCTGTAAGACGCGGCACGATGAACACCCTGCTCGTCGCGATCGACAGCGCGCCCTTTGCCGGACGGGTCCGGGAATGGCTACCGGACCTGGTGCGGACCGGGCTGCGGCGCGTGACGCTGTTCCATGGCATTGACGAGGAGCGGGGCCAGATCGGCGAGGAGCTGGAGGGCCTGCGCCCCGAGCTGGACCGTTTGGCGGTGGCGCTGTCGTCGCAGGCGGTCGAGACCGACATCGCCCTGAAGCGCGGCGACGCGGTGCAGTGGCTGCTGGCCCTCGCGGCGTCGCGCCGCGCCGATCTGATGGTGGTGGAGGCCCCGGCGGATCCCGGCTCGGCCGGCCGCCTGATGGAGCTGTTGCGCGAGAGTCGCTGTCCGGTGCTCGTCTTCCCAGCCCATGCCCCGACCAACCCCACAGGGGCGGGCGCGAGCACTGCATCCCTGCCTGAACCGCTGCACCACTAACGGGGTGCGGCCCGGCCGCCTGGCCGGGCCGCACTCATCCCCTCGATCCGTCG
>CAYLJK010000059.1:0-9633 GCA_964383975.1 uncultured Gemmatimonadales bacterium
CCGCGAACGTCATCAAGTGCCTGGGCCACCCGCTGCGCCTGCGCCTGCTGGAGGCGCTGGAGCACGGCGAGCGCAGCGTCTCGGAGCTCCAGGAGCACTGCCGGGTCACGCAGGCCGCCGTCTCGCAGCAGCTCTCGACGCTGCGCGGCCTCGGCATCGTGCAGCCGCGGCGCGAGGCGAACCACGTCTACTATCGCATTACCGAGCCGAAGGTCCAGCACATCCTCGACTGCATCCGGGAATGCGACCTCAGGCGCCCGGCCCGCCGCCGGAGCGCCTGAGTGGCGGCCGTCCCCCTCCCCGTCTTCCCGACCCCGTCGCCGCAGCCCCTGTGGGGGAAGGTCATTGACCACGCGCGGTGCATCGGCTGCCACGCCTGCACCACCGCGTGCAAGTCGGAGCACGAGGTGCCGCTCTCGGTCACGCGCACCTATGTGAAATACGTGGACGTCGGCGCGTTCCCGCTCGCGCGCCGCGCCTTCCAGGTCACCCGCTGCAACCAGTGCGACGACGCGCCGTGCGTCGCGGCCTGCCCCACCGCCGCCATGTACCGCCGGCCCGACGGCATCGTGGACTTCGACAAGGCCGCCTGCATCGGGTGCAAGGCGTGCATCGCGGCGTGCCCCTACGACGCCATCTTCGTCAACCCGTCGGACCACTCGGCCGAGAAATGCAACTTCTGCGCGCATCGCCTGGACGCTGGGCTGGAGCCGGCCTGCGTCGTGGTGTGCCCGACGGAGGCGATCCTCGTCGGGGACCTCAACGACCCCCGCTCGCGGGTGGCGCGCACCGTGCTGCGGGAGCCGGTCACCGTGCGGCGACCGGAGAAGGGGACGCGCCCGAAGCTGTTCTACCGGGGGGCGAGCGGCCACACGCTCGACCCGCTCGCGGCGCGCAACCCGGGCGGCGGGCTCTTCCTGTGGGCGGAACAGCCCGCGGGGAGCCACGTCGTCCCCGGCGGGCACCCGGGAGCGCCCAACAGCTCGGCGGCCGCGGTCCTCGCCTACGACGTCGCGCACCGCGCGCCCTGGGACTGGCGGGTCTCGCTGTACACCTGGACGAAGGGGATCGCCGCGGGCGGCTACCTGGTGCCGCTGCTGCTCACGCTGCTCGGCGCGGCGTCCGCGACGGGGGCCCTCTGGACGTGGGCGGCGCCGGTGCTGGCCGGCGCGTTCCTCGCGCTCACGGGGCTCATCCTGATCCTCGACCTCGAGCATCCGGAGCGGTTCTACTTCTTGTTCACGCGGCCGCAGGCGCGCAGCTGGCTCGTGAAGGGCGGCTTCATCATCGCCGGCTACGCGCTGGTGCTCGCGCTGCACTTCGGCGCGGGCCTCCTCGGCCGGCCCGGCTGGCGCGAGGCGCTCCGCTACGCCGGGGCGCCGCTCGGCGCGCTCACGGCGGTGTACACGGCATACCTCTTCGCGCAGGCGAAGGCGCGCGACCTGTGGCAGAACCCGCTCCTGCCGCCGCACCTCCTGGCGCAGGCGCTCCTGGCCGGCGCGGCGGCCCTGCTGCCCCTCGCGACATGGCTGGAGCCGGCGGCCGCGGGCGCGACCGCATGGTTGCTGGCCGCCGCCGCCCTGGCACACGTGCTGTTCGTGCTGGGTGAGATCACGCTCCCCCACCCCACTGCCCACGCCCGACTCGCCGCGCGGGCGATGACGCACGGCGCCTACGCGCGCTTCCTCTGGCCGGGGCTGGTGCTCGCGGCCGCGGGGTTGCTCGCGCCGTGGCTCGGCGCCCCCGCCGCCGCGGCGGCGCTCCTCGGCCTCCTCGCCCACGAGCACGCGTACGTGCAGGCGGGCCAGTCGGTGCCGCTCGCATGAGCGCCCCGGGACCGGTGATCGCCCCGGCGCGTTCGCGCGGCCGTCGAGGGTTGACCACCCTCGCTCGGCCTGTTGCGCGCCCTGAGCGGACGCACCACCACGTCGTGCGCGCCGCGGCGGGCGCTGCGCGCCGAGCGGGCCTTCGCACGGCTCGACGGCCCGGGCGCCCCTCGCGCGCGGCGTCTCCGCACCTGGAGTCGTGATGACGGACCTGGAGGAGCTCAACCGCCGCGTCAGCGCCGCCCGGGCGGACGTCGAAGCGCGCGGCGAAACGTTCTACCCGGGACCCAGCCGCATCCACCTCGCGATGTTCCCGCCGCGGGAGCGCTGGGACGACTGGGTCGAGCTGGACGCGAAAGCGTGGCCGCGGCGCGTCGAACGCCGCTACGCGCTCGTGCCGACGACCTGCTTCAACTGCGAGTCGGCGTGCGGTCTCCTCGCCTACGTGGACCGGGACTCGCTCCAGGTGCGGAAGTTCGAGGGCAATCCGGAGCATCCCGGCTCGCGTGGCCGCAACTGTGCCAAGGGACCGGCCACGCTCAACCAGATCACCGACCCCGACCGCATCCTCTTCCCGCTGAAGCGCGCGGGCGGGCGCGGCGAGGGCCGCTGGACGCAGGTGTCGTGGGACGAGGCGCTGGACGACATCGCCGCGCGGATCCGCCGCGCCGTCACTGGCGGCCGCCCGAACGCCGTGATGTACCACGTGGGCCGCCCGGGTGAGGACGGCTTCACCGAGCGGATCCTCGCCGCCTGGGGCGTGGACGGCCACAACTCCCACACCAACGTCTGCTCCTCGAGCGGGCGGGCCGGCTACCAGTACTGGATGGGGTTCGACCGCCCGAGCCCGGACCACGCCAGCGCGAAGGTCATCCTCCTCGTCTCCTCGCACCTCGAGGCGGGGCACTACTTCAACCCGCACGCGCAGCGCGTGGTCGAGGCGAAGCGGCAGGGAGCGAAGCTCATCGTCCTCGACACCCGGCTCTCCAACACGGCGACGCACGCCAACTGGTGGATCGCGCCGTGGCCGGGCTCGGAGCCGGCGATCCTGCTGGCGATCGCCAGCTATCTCGTCCGCACCGGCCGCTACGACCGCGCCTTCGTCCAGCGGTGGTGGAACTGGGAGGAGTACCTGCGTGCCGAGCACCCGGACGTCGAGCCCACGTTCGCCAACTTCGAGACCGTCCTGAAGCGCCTCTACGCGCCGTTCACCTTCGATTTCGCGGCGCAGGAGTCGGGCGTGGACCGCGCCGTGCTCGTCGAGATCGCGGAGGCCGTGGCGGCCGCGGGGACGCGGTTCTCGAGCCACAACTGGCGCAGCGCCGCCGCGGGGAACCTCGGCGGCTGGCAGGTCTCCCGCACGCTCTTCCTCCTCAACGCGCTGCTCGGCGCGGTGGCGACGGAGGGCGGCGTCTTCCCGAACGCGTGGAACAAGTTCGTCCCGCGGCCGATACACACGCCGCCCCACCCGCGCGTCTGGAACGAGCTCACCTGGCCCGTCGAGTACCCGCTGGCCATGAACGAGCTGTCGTTCCTGCTCCCGCACTTCCTCAAGGAGGGCCGCGGCAGGCTCGACGTGTACTTCACGCGGGTCTACAACCCGGTGTGGACCAACCCCGACGGCTTCTCCTGGATCGAGGTGCTGCGGGACGAGGCGAAGATCGGGCTCCACGTGGCGCTCACGCCGACGTGGAACGAGACCGCGACCTTCGCCGACTACATCCTCCCCATGGGCCACGCGTCGGAGCGGCACGACCTGCACTCCTATGAGACACACGACGCGCAGTGGATCGGCTTCCGCCAGCCGGTGCTGCGCGCGCTGCGCGAGCGCCGCGGCGAGCCGGTCACCGACACGCGGCAGGTGAACCCCGGCGAGGTGTGGGAGGAGAACGAGTTCTGGCTGGAGCTCACCTGGCGCGTGGATCCCGACGGGTCGCTGGGCATCCGGCGGTACGCAGAGTCCCGGCAGCGTCCGGGCGAGCGGCTCGGCCTCGACGAGTACTACGGCTGGATCTTCGAGCACGCCGTCCCCGGCCTCCCTGAGCGCGCCGCGGCCGAGGGCCTGACGCCGCTCCAGTTCATGCGGCGCTACGGCGCGTTCGAGATCCGTCGCCGGGTGGGCGCGCTCCATGAGGAGCCCGTGCCGGACGAGGAGCAGACCGACCTCGCCGTGACGCCGCTCGGCCGCGCGTACGCCCGCTCGCCGAAGCCGGCCGCGCCCAACGTCGTCCCCGTCCCGACGCCCGAGCCGGACCGCGAGGGCCGCCGGCCGGTGGGCGTGCGAACGGACGACGGCGTCGTGCGCCGCGGCTTCCCCACGCCGAGCGGGAAGCTGGAGTTCTGGTCCCGCACGCTCGCCGAGTGGGGCTGGCCCGAAGTCGCGATCCCGACCTACATCCGCAGCCACGTCCACCCCGCGAACCTCGAGCCGGGGCAGTCGCCGCTCATCTCGACGTTCCGCCTCCCGGTGCAGATCCACACCCGGAGCGCCAACGCGAAGTGGCTCGACGAGATCGCGCACACGAACCCGCTCTGGATCCACCCGTCGCACGCCGCGCCGCTCGGCATCGCCACGGGGGACCTCGTGCGCGTCGAGACGGAGATCGGCTGGTTCGTGGTGAAGGCGTGGGTCACGGAGGGCATCCGGCCCGGCGTCGTCGCGTGCAGCCATCACATGGGCCGCTGGCGGCTCCACGACCACGGCCAGCGCCAGGCGATGGCGAGCGTGCGATTGGCGCACGAGGGATCCGCCTGGAGCCTGGCCCGGCGCAGCGGCGTGGCGCCGTTCGCCTCGTCCGACCCCGACACGCTGCGCATCTGGTGGACCGACGTCGGCGTGCACCAGAACCTGACCTTCGCCGTGCATCCCGACCCGGTCTCGGGCCAGCACTGCTGGCACCAGGCGGTCCGGGTGCGGAAGGCGGAGCCGGGGGACGCGTACGGCGACATCCACGTGGACACCGCGAAATCGGATGCCGCCTATCGGAAGTGGCTGGCGATGACGCGGCCCGCCTTCCAAGTCTCTCCCGACGGGACGCGGCGGCCGTACTGGCTGCTGCGGCCGCTGAAGCCCGGGAAGGACGTCTTCGCCCTCCCGGCGCGGGAGCGCTGATGGAGCTGCTGCGCGCCCTCGGGACGCTGGCCGAGCCGCCGGGCCCGGCGACGCAACGCCTCGCGGCGCTGCTGGACCTGGGCGCGGCGCCGACGGCCGCCGAGTTCACGGAGCTGTTCGCGCTCCAGCTCTATCCGTATGCCAGCGTGTACGCCGGCGCGGAGGGCATGCTGGGGGGCGATGCGCGGGACCGCATCGCCGGCTTCTGGCGTGCGCTCGGCGAAGTGCCGCCCGCGGAGCCGGACCACCTCGCCGTGCTGCTGGCGCTGTACGCGCGGCTCGCGGAGCTGGCGGCGGCCGAGGGGGACGACGCCAGGCGCGACGGCCTCGACCGCGCCCGCGCCACACTGCTCTGGGAGCACTTGTTGAGCTGGCTCGCGCCGTGGCTCGACAAGGCGTCCGAGATCGCGCCGCCGGCCTACCGCGCGTGGGCGGCGCTGCTGGACCGCGCGTTGCTCGCCGAAGCCGCGCGTACTGCGCCGCCCGCCCTGCTGCCGCTGCACCTGCGCGAGGCGCCGCCGCTCCCGGCCGCGGAGGACCCGGACTTCGACGCTGCCCTCCTCGCGGCGGTGCGCAGCGGGCTGGTGCTCACCCGCGCGGATCTCGCTCGCACGGCGCGGGAGCTGGGCCTGGGCGTGCGCTTCGGCGAGCGGCGCTTCATACTGAAGGCACTGCGCGAACAGGATCCGGCGGCCGTCGCGGGATGGCTGGCCGCCGAGGCACGCCGGTGCACGGCGCGGCATGCGGCCCGACGGGAGACGCTCGGCGCGGTCGCGGCGTTCTGGACGGCGCGCGCGGGCGCGACAGCGGCCGTGCTCGAGGCCCGGCCCGCGCACGCCGGAGCCGGGGCCTGAAAGGAGGCGAGATGCACTTCAAGCAGTTCCGCTACGAGCCGCTCCAGCAGCTGAGCTACCTCCTGGGCTGCGTTCGCGCCAAGGAGGCGCTCATCGTGGACCCGATCGAGAACATCGGCGTGGACCAGTACGTGCTCGATGCGGCCGACCTCGGCCTCGCGATCGTCGGGGTGCTCGAGACGCACGTGCATGCCGACTTCGTTTCGTGCGCGCGCGAGCTGGCCGAGGCGACGGGCTCGCCGCACTGGCTCATGGAGCGCGCGACGGGACTGGTACGGTACGGCTTCACCCCCTTCCCCGACGGACACGTCTGGGAGGTGGGCCAGCTCCGCGTGCAGGCCCTGCACACGCCGGGACACACGCCGGAGCACACCTGCTACCTCGTCACCGACCGCGCGCGGAGCGAGGAGCCGTGGTTCGTGCTCACGGGCGACTCGCTCTTCGTCGGCGACGTCGGCCGCCCCGACCTGCTCCTCGGCGACCGGGTGCTCGACGTGATGGACGCCGCCGAGCGGGCCGCGACGCAGTGGCGCTCGATCCAGGAGCGGCTGTTCGCGCTCCCCGACCACGTCGAGGTGTATCCCAACCACTACGGCGGGTCCACGTGTGGCGGCGTGAACATGAGCGGCAAGCCGCACTCGACGATCGGGTACGAGAAGCGCTTCAACCGCGCCCTCGCGCAGGGCGACGCCGCGCGGTTCGCGCAGTTCGTGCAGGAGACGGCCAAGCCGTTCCCGGAGAACTACGGGCGGATCAAGTCGTACAACCTCGGGCTCATCTCCCGCGACCAGCTGGAGGCCGCGTGAGCCCGCAGGAGGCGCTGGCCGCCGTCCAAGGGGGCGCGGTCGTCATGGACCTGCGGCCGCCGAAGCCGTTCTGGGTCGGCCACGCGCCGGGCGCGGTCAACATCCAGTTCACCCGCGAGGACCTCGGCATCCGCGCCCAGCTGTCGCTCCCGACGGACGTGCCGTGGGTGGTGATCGCCGACGTGGACGTCGTCGCGAAGCACGCGGTGGAACAACTGGAGGAGATGGGTTTCGCCGTGGCGGGGTTCGTGGCCGGCGGGTGGCGCGCGTGGAAGGCCGCGGGACTCCCGGTCGAGAGCGCCCCGCTCCTCACCGTGGAGGATGTGGCGGGCGGCCGCAACCGCCTGCACGTCGTGGACGCCCGGGAGGACTACGAGTACCGGGCCGCGCGCGTCCCGGGCGCTCTGCATTGCGACTGGACGGAGACGTGGCGCCGCGCGGCGGAGCTGCCCGGCGACCGGCCGCTCGCCGTCATCTGCGGCGACCAGGTCCGTTCCAGCCTCGCGGCCTCCGTCCTGCGCCGGCACGGCCTGGACGCGCGCCTGGTGTTCGGCGGGATGAACGACTGGTATGAGCGGCAGTATGAACTGGAGCGCGGATGAGAAGGGGAAGGCAATGGGCGATAGGCATTAAGCGTTAGTGGGGGTCGGGTCTCGGGGGTCGGGACCCATCACTCATGTCCCCACCTCTCCTCCCTCCATCACGCATCACCCATCACTCCTCGCGTTCCTGGTAGCCGACCCCCACGTACACCATGCGCCCCGTGAACCCGGGCCACGCGTTCCCCATCCTCCGGTCGAACACGTTGTCCACTCCGGCCTGGAGCTCGAAGGCCGCCGGCAGGTCAGCGGTGAGGCGCAGATCCACACGCGTGAACGCGGCGCGTGTCTCGACGATCGCCCCTGACGAGTCGCGGCGCGTCGGGGTTCGGCCGGTGTAGAGCGCGGTCGCGGAGAGCCGGATCGGGCCGGCGCCGGCGCCGAATCCCGCGCGCGCCGAGTGGCGGGCGCGGCCGAGGAGCGGCGTGCCGGTCCGGCCGTCCTCGGTATCGAGGAAGGCATAGCCCGCCTCGAAACGCGAGCGCCCGAGGTCCACGCCCGACTCCACCTCGAACCCCTGTGTGATTCCCTCCGCCACGTTCTCGTAGCTGAAGGTGCCGCCGGCGTCCTGCTCGCCCGTCTCGATGAAGTCGCGGTAGCGGTTGTGGTACCCACTGAGGCGGGCCCAGCTCCGCGCGCCGACGAGTTCGAGGCCCAGCGAGTAGTTGGTGGAGTGCTCGGGGGTGAGGTCCGGGTTTCCGCGCACGCTGTAGCCGACGGCCGAGTTCACGAACTCCAGGTACAGCTCCTTGAAGTCCGGGGCGCGGTAGCCGCGCCCGACGGCCGCGCGGACGCCGACCGCGTCCACCGGCCGCCACAGGGCGGCGAGGCGCGGCGTGAGGGCCGTCCCCCACTGCTCGTGCACGCTGAGCCGCGCCCCGGGCGTGAGCGCCACCGGGCCGATGTTCCAAGTGACCTGCGCGTACGGCTCCGCTCCGTGCAGGACGCGGGTGCCGCCGGGGACTCTGTCGGCGAGGATCGCCTCCCGGCGCAGCGCGAGGCCCGCGTCCGCGTAGCCGGCGGCGAGCGGCGTATGGGCCACGACCTCCGCCTGGAGCAGCCGCTGGACGTCCCGCGCGCCGGAATCCGATGCGGGGCGGTCCGTCGTGGCGGCACGCGAGAGGTGGTCGAAGCTCGACCATGACAGCACCGGCGCGATCTCCGTGCGCCCCCGCCGCCACGTGGCCGCGAGGCGGGAGCCGAGCTGCACGTTGTCACCGAAGAAGAAGAGCTGCCCGACGCGGTAGCGCTGCCGCTCCCCGATCACGAGGCCCGAGGCGTCGAGCGACACGGCGCCGCCGCGCCAGATGAGCCGCGGCGCGGCGTGCCAGCGGCGGGCGAGCGTGCCCGCGTCGCCGGAGATGCCGGGCGCGAGCGCGATGCTGCGCCAGCCCGCGTCCACGCCGACACCGGAGCGGCCGCGGGCGGCGCGGACGGCGCCGTACACCTCGCGTCGATCCCGCGACCCGCCTACCACCGCGGCGCGAACGTCCACGCCGTCCGCCGGCGGTGTGCGCGTGATGATGTTGATCACGCCGCCCATCGCCTCGGACCCGAAGAGCGTGGACTGCGGCCCCCGCACCACCTCGACCCGCTCGACGAGCGAGACTGGGAGGCGCGACACGTCGAGGTTGCCGTTGACGCGGCCGACCAGCGGCTGGCCGTCGAGCAGGATCAGGACGCGCTGGGAGCCGACGCCCTGGAGCGCGACGCCGGCGCCGGCGGGCACGCCGCCGTCGAGCTGGACGCCCGTTTGCTCCGTGAGGACGGCCGCCACGTCGCCGGCCCCCGTGCGCGCGATGGCGTCGCGGCTCACCAGCTCCGTCTCGACGACGGCGTCCTTGAGCCGCTGCTCGCGCCGCGCCGCGGTCACGACGAAGGCGTCGAGCGCGACCGGGAGCGGTGTCAACCGGATGACGGGCGTGGCGCCGGGCTCCAGCCTCGCCTCGCGCGCGGCGTAGCCGAGGCGCCGCACGCGCACCCGCACCGGCCCGCCGCCCGCCAGCGCCAGGCGGAAACGGCCGTCGGCGGCGCTGATCGCCCGGCCCGGCGCATCCAGGGCCACGACCTCCGCTTCGCCGATCGGGGCGCCCGACGCGTCCACGACCCGCCCTTCGACCGCCGCGCGCTGCTGGGCGCGGCTCGGCGCCGCACCGAGCAGGAGTGCCGCAGCGAGCAGCGCGGCGGCGCGCGGCGCCATGCCTACTGCGTCAGCCGCGCGTAGCGGACGGTGATCTGGCGGCTCTGGCCGCCGGGCCCGTAGTAGCCCGTGAGCTGCACGCGGAAAACCGCCGTTCCGCGCCGCACCAGATACACGTTGTACGTCGGCCAGATCTGGTTGTCGGTCCCGGTGATGTTGTACCGGTACCACGGGTTCCCGGCGAAGACGCCGCTGTAGGCGTCGCCGCGGAACGCCTGGGCCGGGGCTGTCGCCGC
>CAYLJK010000060.1:0-3749 GCA_964383975.1 uncultured Gemmatimonadales bacterium
GGTCCGATGCGGGTGCCCGCCATCATCTATGCCGATGACGAACTGGTGCGCGAGATGGACGACAAGGTCTTTGTGCAGGCCGCCAATGTCGCGACGCTGCCTGGGATCGTCGGCGCATCCTACGCCATGCCGGATGCGCACTGGGGCTACGGTTTCCCGATCGGGGGCGTTGCGGCCTTTGATCCCGACGAAGGCGGCGTCATTTCCGCCGGCGGCGTCGGGTTCGATATCTCCTGCGGCGTGCGCACGATGCTGACAGGCCTTTCCGTCGCCGACATTCTGCCTGTGCAGAGATCGCTTGCGGATGCGCTCTACGAGCAGATCCCGGCCGGGCTCGGCAGCAGGGGCTCCATCACGCTCAGTCCCGTCGAGATGGACGCCATGCTGGCGGGCGGCGCGCATTGGGCCATCGAGCATGGCTGGGGTGAGATGCGGGACTTGGAGCGGATCGAGGAGGCGGGCCGGATGTCAGGGGCACGGCCTGAGTGCATTTCGGACCGCGCCAAGGATCGCCAGCGCCGCGAGATGGGAACGCTCGGTTCAGGAAATCACTACCTCGAGGTTCAGGCGGTCGCTGAAATCTATGATGGCGCCGTTGCGGAAGCTTTCGGTCTCGCCCAAGACGAAGTGGTGGTGACAATTCACTGCGGATCGCGCGGGTTCGGGCACCAGGTGTGCACCGACTACGTGCGTAGCTTCCAGGGCGCGACCCGCAAGTACGGCATCCACTTGGTGGATCGCGAGCTGATGTACGCGCCCTTCGACTCGCCGGAGGGGCGCCGCTACTTCGGGGCGATGTGCG
Organism: uncultured Gemmatimonadales bacterium; assembly: GCA_964383975.1. Classification (GTDB taxonomy): domain Bacteria; phylum Gemmatimonadota; class Gemmatimonadetes; order Gemmatimonadales; family JACORV01; genus DASXPG01. The sequence goes on from CAYLJK010000060.1 coordinate 803, forward strand.
CCGCGGCCAACTTCGCGTGGGCCAACCGGCAGGGGATCACGCACCTGGTGCGCGAGGTGTTCCGCCGCGCGTTCGGCGACGGTGGCGCGCTGCGCCTGGTGTACGACGTGGCGCACAACATCGCCAAGGTCGAGACGTACGGCGAGCGGGCGCTGTGCGTGCACCGCAAGGGCGCGACCCGCGCCTTCGGTCCGGCCAACCCGGAGACGCCGGCGGCCTACCGGGCCGCGGGCCAGCCGGTCTTCATCCCTGGGAGCATGGGGACGGCGTCGTACGTGCTGGCGGGGGCGGACACGTCGGAGACGCGGAGCTTCGGGAGCACATGTCACGGCGCGGGACGCGCCATGAGCCGGTCGGCGGCGAAGCGCGCGCGCAGTGGGCACGAGGTGCGGCGGGAGCTTGAGGAGCGCGGCATCGTCGTGCGCTGCCCGGGCGCCGCGGAGCTGGCGGAGGAGCAGCCGGCGGCCTACAAGGACGTGGAGCGGGTGGTCTCGGTCGTTCACGAGGCGGGGCTGGCGCGGAAGGTCGCGCGCCTGGTGCCGCTCGGCGTGGTCAAGGGCTGACAGCGGACCCTCATCCCGCCTTCACGATTGCTTCACGCCGGGACCGGCAGACTCAGGGGCAGGAGGGGATGCCCGTGCTGTTCCGGGATCGGCTGGATGCGGGGCGCCGGCTCGCCGCGCGCCTGGAGCACCTCCGCGGCGCCGACGCGGTGGTGCTCGGCCTGCCGCGGGGCGGCGTGGTCGTGGGCGCCGAGATCGCGGCCGGCCTCGGTGTGCCGCTCGACGTGCTGGTGGCTCGCAAGCTGGGGGCGCCGATGAACCCCGAGTTCGCCATCGGCGCGCTCGCTCCCGGCGCCATGGTGCTCAACGCCGATGCCATCGCCGAGCTGGGGATCGGCCAGGACTACGTGGACGGCGTGGCCGCGCGCGAGCGGCTCGAACTGGAGCGCCGGGAGCGGCTGTACCGCGGCGACCGGCCGCCCGAGCCCGTGGAGGGGCGCGTCGCGATCCTGGTGGACGACGGTCTGGCCACGGGCGCGACCGCCGCGGCGGCCGCCGCGTCGCTGCGGCTCCGGCGGCCGTCGCGGCTGATCCTGGCCTTCCCGGTGGCCGCGCCGGGTCGAGCCGAGCGCATCCGCGGTCCGGACGACGAGGTCGTCTGCCTCTTCACGCCGTCCGCCTTCTACGCCGTCGGGCAGTTCTACGCCGACTTCCGGGCCACCACGGACGACGAGGTGCTGGAGTGTCTGGAGCGGTGCCGGGCGGCGCAGGCGCGCACGGGCCGCGCCTGAGCGCGCGCTAGCCGGCCTCCGCCGCGGCCGCCTCCCGGAGTTCCCCGATCAGCTCGGAGAGGTGCTCCCAGCGCGTGAGATAGCTGATGACCATCACGCGGATGGCGCGCACGCCGCACGTCGTGGTGGCCGAGATCCAGTGGCGTCGCTTCGCCGTGACGCGCTGGACGATGCGGTCCTGGGCGGCGTCGAGCGGGGAGCGGCGTCCGTGCCGTGCCTCCGTGCCACCGTGCCCGCCCCACCGGACGGACGCGATCGCCGTGTCCACCGGCGTCACCGCCTCCCACTCGCCGTCCGCCGTCAGCTCCCGCACGAAGCGCTCGGTGAGCGCGACCTGCTCCTCCGCCATCCGTGCGTAGGCCTTCCGACCGACGTGCAGCATCGCAAGCCAGAGCTTGAGCGCCCGGAATGAGCGCGACCCCTCGAGCCCATGGTGCCGGAACTCGATGCTGCGTCCCGTATCCGGGATGTAGACGTCCCCCGCGGCGAAGGTGCGCTCCCCCGCTGCGCCGTCGCGCGTGAGGATCGCGCCGCAGGGGTAGGGCAGGTACCACCACTTGTGCGGGTCCACGGTGATGCTGTCGGCGCGCTCGATGCCCGCGTAGCGCGGCCGCAGCCGCTCGCTGAGCAGGCCGCCGGCACCGTACGCGGCGTCCACGTGGAACCACAGCCCGTGCTCCGCGGCCACGTCGGCGAGGTCGTTGAGCGGGTCGATGACGCCGGTGCTCGTGACCCCCGCGACCCCCACGACACAGAAGGGGGCGAGCCCGGAGCGCCGGTCCGCCGCGACCATCTCGACCAGGGCGCCCACGTTGGCGCGTGAGTTCCCGTCCGCCGGGATGCGGCGATACCCACCCCTGGTGCCGAGGCCGAGCACGTTGGCGCTCTTCTCGATGGAGAAGTGCGCCTCCGATGAGGCGTAGAAAACCGGCCGCCGCGCCAGGTTCGCGAGCCCCTCCGTCCCCGCCTCCGGAACCTTCTCGTTGAGTGCGATCTTGAGGCCCGTCGTGTTTGCCAGGGTCCCGCCGCTCGTGAGCGAGCCGAACGCTCCGGCCGGCAATCCGCAGATGCGGCACAGCAGGCGGACGACCTGCGCCTCGATCGCCGTCGCGGCCGGGCTGTGGTGCCAGGCCGCCACGTTCTGGTTGAGCGCCGCGGCGAGCGCGTCCGCGAAGACGGCGATGGGGAGCGGCGTCGGGTTCATCAGGCCGAAGTAGCGCGGGCTCGGCAGGTGGAACGACCGCGGCACCACCTCGCGCTCGAACCGGTCGAGCAACGCGCGCCAGGGCACTCCGTCCTCGGGCAGCGGCTCGTCGAAGACCGCGAACGTCTCGGCGGGCGTGGTGTCCGGGATGACCGGCAGCCGCTCGAGCGCGGCGAAGTGCCGGGCGACCCACTCGGCTACCGCGGCGCCGAGGGCCCGGACCTCGTCGGGCTGCGGGTCGAAGGGGGCGGGACTACGCGAAGAGTCGGTGATAGGTGGCCTCGTCGAATCCCACGATGAAGGTGCGGCCTTTCCGCAGCGTCGGCGCGCGGAGCTTACCGGTCGGTCCGAGGAGCAGGGCAAGCAGCGCGGCGCGCGCCGGCCGCCCGCGGCGCAGGTCCACGTTCACGACGCGCCGCCCCCGCATCGCCCAGAGATGGTCCGCGTCC
>CAYLJK010000060.1:3759-8471 GCA_964383975.1 uncultured Gemmatimonadales bacterium
GACGAGGTCGAGGGCGTCCTGCCGCCCGTGCACCTGTCGCCTCGCGTCCACGCTCGTCCGGGGCGTGATCCCGTGCTTCGCAAGGAACCCCTGCGTGCGCTTGCACGTCGTTCAGCCGGGGCGCAGGTAGGCCCAGTCGAGCACGGCCATCGATCCGCTCCTCAGAAGGTCTTGTCCAGGTCGCGGAAGCGCCGCCACCGCGTCCACGGCGGCAGCGCGTCGATCGCGTCCGCGGTCGCGATGGCGAGGCCCGCGAACCGTGCGGCGTCGCCCGTCCCCCGCGCGAGCGGAGCGAGACCCCGCCGCACCTTGTCCGGGAGGCCGAACAGCCGCCCGCTCGGCCGGAGCAGCGGCCCCCGGATGGTCGCCAGCATCGCCTCCGCGCGCCACCCCAGGGCGAGCGCGGTGTCGCGCGCGAAGGCGAGGGCGCTCTCCGGGACGGCGGGGAGGATCGAATAGTCCACGGCCGTTGACGGCGCCGACCACGCGGCGGCCTCGTCGGCGAGTCGGGCGAGCGTCGTGTCGCCGATCCGCGCGGCGAGACGGCGCCAGCCGGCGGCACCGAACTGCACCGCTGCTCGGCCGGCCAAGAACCCATCCAGCGACGGCTCGTGACGCACCAGCCGCGCGCCGGCCGCGACCACCGCGCCGAGGTCGCGGCGGGCCCCGGCCGTGTCGCCGCGCCCGGCGCGCACCCAGCCCCGCAGCGCGAGCGCTTCGAGCGCACGCATCGCGCGGCCGTAGTCCGGGCGGCGCAGCCGCAGCGCGTCGCCGCGGGCGGCGGCGCTCGTCCGGGCGAGCATCCGGTCGAACCCGCGCCACTCCGCGCGGGCGGCGGCGGCGGTCCACACGGCCAGGACCGGGTCCTCCTCGAGCTGGGACCAGATGAGCGTGTCGCGGGCGGCTGTCGTCCCCTGCTGCGCGCGGGCGTACGCGGAGTCGAGCGGCATCGCATCGAGGAGTCCCGGGGTCGCGTCGTCGAGCGCCGCCGCGCCGTCGCCGGGCACCGCGGTCGCCGCGGCCAGCGCCCGCACCGCCGCCGGCAGGCGGGTGCGCTGCCGGAACAGCTCGCCCCAGGCGGGCGGCATCGCGCGGGTGATGGCGCGGTGCCGCAGGCGGCCGATCCCCTCGGCGGCCCCGAGGACCACGAGCGTCCCCGCGACCGCGAGGATGAGGAGCGTCCGGATGAGGGCGACGGGTCTCGGCATGTCAGGTTCCCGGGGGCCGCGCGCGGGGGGCGGGCGCGTCGCCGGCCGACGCCGGCTCGCGTGCCGCGAACGTCCGTCCTTGCCGGGCGCTGAACGCTACAGCGGTGCGCGCACCCAGAGCCAGGCGGCGGCGAGCGCGAGCGTCGCGACCGTGACCGGTACCCCGATGCGCGCGTGGTCGCGCCAGCCGATGCGCAGCCCCTGCCGTCCGGCACTCTCCACGACGATGATGTTCGCGATCGAACCGACGACGAGGAGATTGCCGGCGAGCGTGCTGGCGAGCGCGAGGACGGCCCCCGCCTGAGGATGTACGGACGTCGGGAGCAGCAGCATCACGGCGGGCACGTTGGAGACGAGGTTCGAGAAGACGGCCGTCACGCCGAAGAGCCAGGCGGGATCGGCGAGGTGCACGCCGTGGCGCGTCGCGGCCTCGACCGCGCCGGCGAGCAGGCCCGAGGCCTGGAGCGCGCGGTTGACCATGAAGAGCCCGGCGAACAGGACCAGCAGGTGCCAGTCCACCAGGCCGAGGATGTCGCGCGAGGCCATGCGCCGGCTGAGGAGCAGGACCCCGGCGGCGATGATGGCCGCGGCTTCGCGCGGAAGGTCGGGCAGCACGAGGAAGACGGTGACGAGGGCGGCCAGCACGAGCGCGCCCTTCGCCGACTGATAGCGGTCGAACCGGATGGCACGGTGCTCGTGCCACGTCAGCTCCACGGCGCGCTCCCACCGTCCCCGGTAGCGCCACGCCGTCACGGCCCAGACGGCCGCGAGGCCCAGCGCCGCGGGGAGCACCGCATCGAGCAGGTAGCCGGCGAACGACAGCCGCAGCGCCTGGCCGATCAGCATGTTCTGGGGGTTCCCGATCAGGGTGGCCGCGGAGCCGACGTTGGCGGCGCAGGCGAGGGCGAGGAGGAAGGGGACGGGGTCCCAGCGGCGGCGCGCGCAGCCATCGGCCAGGACGGGGGCCATTGCCAGGCAGACGATGTCGTTGGCAAGGAGGGCCGAGAGGAGGCCGACGACGCCGACGAGGGCGGCGAGGACCAGCGGCGGACTCGCGGGCCATTCCGCAAGTTGTTGTGTGACATGGGAATAGAATCCGCCGAGGCGGAACTGAGCGGACAGCACCATGAGGCCCAGGAGGAGGGCGACGGTGGACACGTCCACGGCGGCCCAGGCCTGCTGGACACTCAGGCGCCCCGTGGCGACGAGGGCGATGGCGCCGAGGAGGGCGACGCCGGTGCGGTCCAGGGCGAGTCCCGGGAACTCGCCGAGGAGCATGCCGAGGTAGACGAGGGCGAAGATGAGAAGGACGGTCGTGTCCACCGCGCCCGAAGATAACTTCCCTTGACCCTCGGGCGCGTGCTGGCTAACTTTTCAAGTCTGCGGCCGAAATCGGCCGCGCGGTTCGCGTTACGCGCACGGGGATTATGCCGACGATCAATCAGCTGGTCCGTTCGGGCCGGCGGGAAGTGGCCAGGAAGGACAAGGCGCCGGCGCTGCGGGGCAACCCACAGAAGCGCGGCGTCTGCACGCGGGTGTACACCACGACGCCGAAGAAGCCGAACTCGGCGCTGCGCAAGGTGGCGCGCGTGCGGCTGACGAACGGATTCGAGGTGACGGCGTATATCCCGGGCGAGGGGCACAACCTCCAGGAGCACAGCATCGTGCTGATCCGCGGGGGTCGTGTGAAGGACCTGCCGGGGGTGCGCTATCACATCATCCGTGGCACCCTCGACGCGGCGGGCGTGAACGAGCGGAAGCAGGGGCGGTCGAAGTACGGGGCCAAGCGGCCCAAGGCGGCCAAGTGAGCCGCCGCACGAAGCTGGTCAAGCGCCAGGTCCCGCCGGATCCCCGCTACGACTCCCAGACGGTCTCCAAGTTCATCAACAACCTGATGGTGACCGGGAAGAAGAGCACCGCGGAGCGGATCTTCTACTCGGCGATGGACATCATCGAGCAGCGCACGGGCCAGCCCGGCGTGAACGTCTTCAAGCAGGCGCTGGCGAACGCGAAGCCGGCGGTCGAGGTGAAGAGCCGGCGCGTGGGCGGCGCGACGTACCAGGTGCCGGTCGAGGTGCGGCCGGAGCGCCGCACGGCGCTCGCGATGCGGTGGCTGTTGCAGTACAGCCGCTCGCGCGGCGAGAAGACGATGGCCGACCGGCTCGCGAACGAACTGATCTCGGCGTCGAAGGGTGAGGGCAGCACGATCAAGAAGAAGGAGGACACCCACCGCATGGCCGAGGCCAACAAGGCGTTCGCGCACTACCGGTGGTAGCCGGCGGCGGGGCGCGGGGCGCGGGGCGCAGGGCGCAGGGCGCAGGGAGCGGACGACGCGGCGGAGGATCGCCGCTGGACCCTTAACGCGAACAACACAGGGCCGCTGCGGCAGTCGGAAGCGGCCCCCGTCCGGGCCCGGAAGGGCCGGACGCGTGCGGAGCGAGACCTGCGGCCACGGCCGCGCACGGTCGCCCCGCCTTTTTGCTGACCACAGGACGCGCATGGCACGGACGACACCGCTCGATCGGTATCGGAACATCGGCATCATGGCACACATCGATGCCGGGAAGACGACCACGACCGAGCGCATCCTCTACTACACCGGGCGGACGTACAAGCTCGGCGAGGTCCATGACGGCACGGCCACCATGGACTGGATGGAGCAGGAGCAGGAGCGGGGGATCACGATCACGTCCGCGGCCACTTCGGCGCAGTGGACGCGTTCGGGCGTGCCGTACCGGATCAACATCATCGACACGCCCGGCCACGTGGACTTCACGGTCGAGGTCGAGCGGTCGCTGCGGGTGCTTGACGGGGCGGTCGCGGTGTTCTGCGCGGTGGGCGGGGTGGAGCCCCAGTCCGAGACGGTGTGGCGGCAGGCGGACAAGTACGGCGTGCCACGCATCGCGTTCGTAAACAAGATGGATCGGGTGGGCGCGGACTTCGACCAGGTGGTGCAGGAGATCCGCGAGCGCCTCGGCGCGAAGGCTTATCCGGTGCAGCTGCCGCTCGGCCAGGGGGAGCTGTTCACGGGGGTCGTGGACGTCATTCGCCAGGTCGAGCTGGTGTACGACGAGGCCACGCAGGGGAAGACCTGGACGGAGGGTCCGGTCCCCGACGCGCTGCGGGAGCGGGTGGCGCAGGCGCGGCACGAGCTGATCGAGGCGGCGGTCGAGTACGACGACGTGCTGCTCGAGAAGTACCTCGGGACGCACGAACTGACCGACGACGAGATCCGGCGGGCGATCCGCGCGGCGACGGTGAAGCTGGGGCTCGTGCCGGTCTTCTGCGGCGCGGCGTTCAAGAACAAGGGGATTCAGCAGCTGCTCGACGGCGTGGTGGACTTCCTGCCGAGCCCGCTTGAGATCCCGGCGATCCAGGGCCACGCGCCGCACCACGGCGAGGACCGCTCGATCCGCCACGCGAACGACGACGAGCCGTTCAGCGCGCTGGCGTTCAAGATCATGACGGACCCGTTCGTCGGCCGCCTGACCTTCATTCGCGTCT
>CAYLJK010000060.1:8481-9613 GCA_964383975.1 uncultured Gemmatimonadales bacterium
TCCGGGTCGTACGTGTTCAACAGCACGAAGGACCGGCGCGAGCGTGTCGGCCGGCTCGTGCAGATGCACGCGAACAGGCGCGAGGAGATCGAGGAGGTCCGCGCCGGCGACATCGCGGCCGTGATCGGCCTCAAGGACACGAAGACGGGGGACACGCTCTCCGACGAGGCGAAGCCGATCATCCTCGAGGCGATGCGGTTCCCGAACCCGGTGATCGACGTCGCCATCGAGCCGAAGACGAAGGCCGACCAGGACAAGATGGGCGTCGCGCTCTCCAAGCTCCAGGAGGAGGACCCGACGTTCCGGGTGCACACCGACGTGGAGACGGGGCAGACGATCATCTCGGGGATGGGGGAGCTGCACCTCGAGATCATCGTGGACCGGATGAAGCGGGAGTTCAAGGTCGACGCGAACGTCGGCCGGCCGCAGGTGGCGTACCGCGAGACGATCCGCGGGGGGGCGAAGGACGTCGAGGGGAAGTTCATCCGGCAGTCGGGCGGCCGCGGCCAGTACGGGCACGTGGTGATCAACCTCATGCCGGCCGAGCCGGGCCAGGGCTTCATCTTCGAGGACCGGATCGTCGGGGGCGCGATCCCGAAGGAGTACATCGGGCCGGTCGAGCAGGGCATCGCCGAGGCGATGGAGAACGGCGTGCTCGCGGGGTACCCGGTCGTGGACGTCAAGGTCGAGTTGGTGGACGGCTCGTACCACGAGGTGGACTCGTCCGAGATGGCGTTCAAGATCGCGGGCTCGATGGCGTTCAAGGAGGCCGCGCAGCGCGCGCGGCCGACGCTGCTCGAGCCGGTGATGAGCGTCGAGGTCGTGACGCCGGCCGACTACCTCGGCGACGTGATGGGCGACCTTTCGAGCCGCCGCGGCCGGATCGGCGGCATGACGCAGCGGGCGCAGGCGCAGGTGATTCAGGCGCAGGTGCCGCTGGCGGAGATGTTCGGTTACTCGACGACCCTGCGCTCGATGAGCCAGGGCCGGGCGGTGTACACGATGCAGTTTGCGCACTACGAGGAAGTCCCGAAGGCGAAGGCCGACGAGATCATCTCCAAGGTAAAGGGCTAGGGCGATGGCCAAGCAGAAGTTTGAGCGGACGAAGCCGCACGTGAACGTGGGGACGATC
>CAYLJK010000061.1:0-9613 GCA_964383975.1 uncultured Gemmatimonadales bacterium
CGGCCCAGGCACGGCTGGCGCGGACGGCCTCGCTCCCCGGCAGCGAGGTGATGTACGCCAGGACCGCCAGCCGCTCCCATCCCGACAGCGCGGGGTGGCCGGTCATCGCGGTCCCCGCGATGCCGCGCGTGACGATGGCGTAGAGCAGCGCGGGACCCGGCGGCTCGCGCATCCCCGCGAACGCCGCCCTGGTGAAGTCCGACGGCGGCGGGTCCGCCGGCCCGGCGCCGGGCCCGTTGCCCTTCCCTTCGTCACCGTGGCAGCTCGCGCACACGTCGCGGAACAGATCCCGACCGGCCTGGCGCGCGGACGGGTCCTGTTGGAGCGGGTTGCACCAGGCCTCGCTCCCCCTGGGCAGCGGCACCGGCTCGCGATGCGCCCAGGCCTGGTCGCCGTCCCGGTGCTCGAGGAGCGGCCAGAGCGTGTCCCGAACGGACGCCCACTGCGAGACCCGGGGCGCCGGGCAGGTCTGCGCCTGCGCCGCGGCGCTCGCGCCCATGCATGCCCCCGCCGCGAGCAACGCGAGCCGCGCGGACCTCACCTGGTGGGCTCCACGCACAGGGCGTTGTTGAAGCGATTGAAATACGCGAAGAGGCCGATGACCATCGTGATCTCCACGATCTCCGGCGGCTGCCAGTGCCGCGCCAGCCCGGAGAAGCTGCCGTCCACGCCGTTCCCGTCGCCGAGGGTCATGTCATCCGCGTAGCGCATCGCGGCCGCCCACGCCGCCTCGAGGCGGTCGAACCCGGCCTGCCCGTCGCCGCGCACCGCGGCGAGCTGCTCGTCCGTCGCGCCCAGCCGCCTTGCCAAGGCGGTGTGGGACGCCAGTCAATACCGGCAGTGGTTGAGGTGGGACACCCGGACGCTGAGCAGCTCCTTGAGCAGCGTCGGCACCGTCCCCTCGTTCATGACGGTGCGGAAGTGCGCGATCATCGTCTGGAGGTGGGGCGACCGATGGGCTGCCGTGCGGAACATGTTGGGGATGTTGCCGCGCTCGCGCAGGTAGGTCTCGAAGATGGCCCGGGCGGGCGCGTCAACCTCCTCGGGACCGAGTGGGCGGATGCGTGGGGCGGTCATGGGCTCCTCTCGTGACGATCGAGCGGATGGAGGGGAGTGGAGGATCCTCTCTCCCCTTGCCTCCCTCCTCTCACCTTCAATCGGAACAATCCCCGAGCGGGTACACCGCTCCGCAGTTGGGGCACGGATTCCTGCATCCCCACGGTTTCGGTCGCACCTCGGCGCCGCAGCGCAGGCAGGCGTTGATGCCGGGCTGGAGGCGCACGAAGGGGTTGGAGCGCTTCTCCTCCCCGATCGTCGTCTCGGGGCCGTGGCCCGAAAGCACGACGGTCTCGTTCGGGAGGGCGAACAGCTTCTCCCGGATGGAGCGCAGGAGCGTGTCGGTGTCGCCCCCCGGCAGGTCGGTGCGGCCGATCGAGCCGGCGAAGAGGGCGTCGCCGGTGAAGGCGAGCCCGTGGCCGGCGAACGTCACGCCGCCGCGGGTGTGGCCCGGCGTGTGGAGCACGTCGAAGAGGAAGCGCCCGACGGCGACGGTGCCGCCCTCGACCAGGTCCCCGTCGGGAGGCGGGGGCGCCTCGGCGGCAAGGCCGAACATGGCCGCCTGGCGCGGCACGGCGTCGTAGAGCGCCCGGTCGTCGGGGTGCAGCAGGACCGGGACGCCGGTCGCGGCCTTCACCGCGGCGACCCCGGCGACGTGATCGAGGTGCGCGTGCGTGAGCCAGATCGCCGCCGGGGTCCACCGCTCGTGACGCAGGCGGCGGAGGAACAGCTCCGCCTCCTCGCCCGGGTCGATGACCACCGCCGTACGCTGCTCCGGATCGGCGACGATGTAGCCGTTCTCCGCGAACGCGCCCGTCGTGAGGGTGACGACCTCAGGCCGCACCGGCCGGTTGCCTGCTCTTCAGGTCCGCCACGTACCTGCTGACCGCGATGGCCGCGGTCGTGGCGTCGCCCACGGCGGTCGTGATCTGGCGCGTCAGCTGCGCGCGCACGTCACCCGCCGCGTACAGCCCCTCGATGGAGGTCCGCATGTTGGCGTCGGTGACCATGTAGCCGCCGGCGTCGTGCGTGAAGTGCCCCTGCACCACGCCGGTGTTGGGCCTGAACCCGATGAAGACGAAGATGCCGCCCACCGCCAACGTGGAGGACTCGCCCGTCCGCACGTTGCGGAGCGCCAGCTGCTTCACGCCGAGCGGCGTGCCCTCGATGCGCTCGACGACCGTGTCCCAGACGACCTCGATCTTCGGGTTGTCGAAGACCTTCCTCTGCACGATCGGCGAGGCGCGGAACTGGTCACGCCGGTGGATGAGGTGGACCTTCGTCGCGTACCGCGTGAGGAAGTCCGCCTCCTCGCACGCGGCGTCGCCGCCGCCCACGACGGCGAGCACTTCGCCGCGGAAGAAGTGCCCGTCGCAGACGGCGCAGTACGACACGCCCTTCCCCGCGTACTCCACCTCGCCGGGGACGCCGAGCTTCTGCGGCGTGCCGCCCGCGGTGAGGATGACCGCCGGCGCGCGGTACACGGCGCCGCCGTCGGTGCGCACGGTGAACCACCCGTCGGCGTCCTTCGCCACCGAGCTGACGGCGTCCGTCACCAGCTCGGCCCCGAACTTGAGCGCGTGCGCCGCCATCTTCTCGGCCAGTTCGTGCCCCTTCACCGACTCGAAGCCGATGTAGTCCTCGATCAGCTCAGTGTTGAGCAGCTCGCCGCCGGGGGCGCCGCGCTCGAGGACCAGGGCGCGGAGCATCGAGCGGCCCGCATAGAGCGCGGCGCACAGTCCCGCGGGGCCGGCGCCGACGATGATCACGTCATACGTCTGCATGGCTCCAATCCCTTTCACGTCGGCCCCGGGCCCGCGTCGGCCGCCAGCGCCGCGGGCGGGACCGGTCCGCTCCCCCGCACGCAGCGCTCGAGGGCCGCGGCGAACCGCGCCGTCTCGACGGGGAAGCCCGGCGGGGCGGGCGCGCGCAGGCGCGCCACGGCGGCCTCGCCGACGGTGCGCAGTCCGTGCGCGTTGCCCCGCTCGCGGTGCAGCATCGCGGCGGCGGCCTGGATCAGGCCCTGCCAGAACGGCCGCTCGGCGTCGGGAGCCGACCGCCACACCTGCTCCCACGCCTCGTGGGCTTCCCAGTACCGCCCCGCATTGTAGAGGCGGACGCCGTCCCGCACAAACCGGTGGCGCGCCGGCGGCGCGGTCACCGGATGCGGCGCCCGCCGTCCACGACCAGCGTGTGGCCGGTCACGTAGTCGTGCTCGAGCAGGTAGAGGACCGCGTCCGCGACATCCGCCGGCGTGCCGAGGCGGCCGAGCGGCGTGGTGGCGATGAGGCGGTCGCGGGCCTCGACAGGCCAGTCGTCGGGAGGGAGCACGGCGCCCGGCGCGACCGCGTTCACCCGGATGCGGGGGGCCAGCACCTTCGCGAGCAGCTCCGTCATCGTCACCACGCCCGCCTTGCTGATGACGTGCGCGGGATACCCGGTCCAGCGCTCGAACGCCGCGAGGTCGGCGATGGCCACGAACGCGCCGCCCGCCTCCGCCATCACGGCCGCCGCTCCCTTCGCGAGGAAGAACGGGGCGCGGAGGTTCACGGCCATGGCGCGGTCCCAGTCGGCCGGCGTGATCGTCGCGAGGGGCCGCCGCTCCATGATCCCCGCCGACGCGACGACGATGTCGAGGGCGCCGAGCGCGTCGCGGGCGCGCGCCGGGAGGGCCTCGGCCGCCGCCGGGTCCGCGAGGTCCGCCGGGAGGAGCGGGCAGCGCAAACCCATCGCCTCGCCCTCGACCGCCGTCTGCCGGGCCCCGTGCGCCGAGGTGTGGTAGTGGATGGCGACGTGCGTGCCGCGCCGCAGCAGCGCGTGCGCGATGGTGCGGCCGATGCGGACGCCGGCGCCGGTGACGAGGGCGTGCCGGCCCTTGAGGTCCACCGCCGGCTACAGCTCCCCGTGCGAGACGGGGAGGACGTGCCCCGTGATGCCGTGCGCGAGGTCCGAGGCCAGGAACAGGACGGCGTGGACCACGTCGGCGAGCTCGACCCAGTGCGCGGCCGGGGCGTCGCCCATCGTCGCGCGGTTGTCCCGCGTGCGGACGAGGCCCGGAGCGACCGCGTTCACCCGCACGCCGTGCTCGCGCAGCTCGAGCGCCAGGCTGCGGGTGAGTGCCGCGACGCCGGCCTTCGCCGCGGAGTACGCGGCGAGCTGCGGCCTGGCCCAGAGGGCCGCGACGGACGAGAAGGAGACGATCGCGCCGCTGCGCTGCGTGACCATCACGCCGGCGGCCGCGCGCGAGCAGAGGTACATGGTGCGGACGTTCGTCGCCATCTCGCGCTCGAAAACGTCGATGCCGGCCTCGGCGACGGTGGCCGTGGACGTCAGGCCGCCGGCGACGTTCGCCAGCACGTCCACGCGGCCGAAGTTCTCGGTCGCCTGCTCCACGACCCAATTCGCCACGTCCGGCTGCGTGAGGTCCCCGGCGGCGGTGCGGACCTCGGCGCCGAGGGCCGTCAGTTCCTTGGCCCGCGCGGCGAGGCCGATGGCGTTGACGTCCGAGATGACGAGCTTCGCGCCGGCCCGGGCGAAGCCCTCGGCCACGGCCTGGCCGATCTGCCCCACGCGTCCAACCCCGGTGACGATCGCGACCTTGCCGGCGAAATCGAGCATGCGGCCCTCAGGTGAGGGAGGCGAGGATGCTGTCCACGGCCGGCGCGCCGCGCTGGCCGAAGCGGATGCGGCCGTCGGTGCCCACGAGGTACACGGTGCGCTGGATGCCGCGGCCGTCAGGCTTCAGCGCGTGATAGGCGCGGGCGACCTGGCGCTCCGCGTCGGAGCAGAGCGGGAACGGGAACCGGAAGGCGGCGGCGTAGCGCTCGTGCGCCTCGACCGACGCGGGGTTCACGCCCAGCGGCTGCACTTGCCTCGCCTCGTACTCCCGGATCTCATCGCGCACGGCGGAGAGCTGGCGGTTTCAGCCGGGTGTGTTGTTGCCGGGGTAGAAGAACAGCGCCACCGGGCCCTTCGCCAGCAGCTCGGCGAGCCGGATGGTGCGGCCGCCGGTCGCCGGCAGCGCGAAGTCCGGCGCCGCGGCGCCGACGGAGAGGACGTCGCCGTCAGCCACGGGCGTAGTCCAGTTCGGGCGACGTCCAGTCCGGCTGGCTCTGGCGGAACAGCGACTCCAGCTCGGCGTCGGTCAGCTCGGCGAAGGCGGCGGAGCGGGTGCGACTCCCGAGCGGGGAGAAGCGGCTCACGCGCCGCTCGCGGCCGCCGCCGGAGGCGCGGCGCGCGAACACGACGCTGAACTCGTCGCGCTCGTACACCGTGTACCGGCCCGAGAGGGATGCCGTCCACGACTGTCCGTCGAGGGTGATGGTGCGTTCGGTCACGTCGTCGTCCGGTCGAGAGGGTACTCCACCAGGGAGCGCACGCGCTCGAAGCGCGAGGCCAGGGCGCGCAGCTCCTGGATCTCGGTATCGAAGATGGGCCGCTCCCCACCCGCAGGGAAGCGCGGCCCCTCGAGGAAGAGGGTGATCTCGTCGGCGGCCAGCTCGTTGCGGTACGCCCAGCAGTGCCAGCCGGCCTGCTCGGCCCGTGCCCGGGCGGCGCGCAGGACCGCGTCCACGCGCGCGGCGGCGCCGGGGGCGGGCTCGAACTGGAGGACGAAGAGGTGGCGGCTCAGACCGCCTCCTCCGGGAACTGCTCCAGGGTGCGCTTGACGTCCGCGAAGAAGCGGTCCGCGTCCGCCCCGTCCACGATGCGGTGGTCGTACGTCATGGACAGCATCGTCGTCATCCGCGGCACGATGACGTCGTTCCCGTCGGGGAGGGTGACGACCCGTGGCCGCTTCTCGATGGCACCGACGCCCAGGATGGCGACCTGGGGTTGATTGATGATCGGCGCGCCGATGTAGGAGCCGAAGACGCCGGGGTTGGTGATCGTGAAGGTCCCGTGCTGGACCTCGTCGGGCTTCAGCTTCTTGGTCCGCGCGCGCTCGGCGAGGTCGGCCATCGTCTTCGCGATGCCGAGGAGGGAGAGCTCGTCGGCCTTCCGGATGACGGGGACGATGAGCCCCCCGTCGAGGGCGACCGCGATGCCGATGTTGATCTGCCCGCGGTAGATGATGTTCGTCCCCTGGACCGCCGCGTTGACGACCGGGTGCCTGCGCAGGTTGTCCGCGACGGCCTTCACGATGAAGCCGAGGTAGGTGAGCTTCGCCCCGCGCTCCTCGTAGAGTCGCTTCGCCTTGGCCCGCAGGTCGGCGATGCGCTGCATGTCCACCTCGTAGAACGAGGTGACGTGCGCCGAGGTGCGGCGCGAGAAGATCATGTGCTCGGCCGTGAGCTGGCGGATGCGGCTCATCGGCACGACGCGGTCCCCCTCCCACGGCGTGGCCTCCCACGCGGGGCTGGCGGCCGCGGGGGCGCCGGCCGGCCAGGCCGGCGCCGCCGTGCCTCCGTCCCTCCGTGCCTCCGCGCCCGCCGCCGCGACCGCAGCGCCCGCCTCGATCACCCCGAGGATGTCCCGCTTGGTCACCCGTCCCGCGTGCCCCGTTCCCTGGATGCTGGAGAGGTCGAGGTGGTGCTCGGCGGCGAGCCGGCGGACGAGCGGGGTCGAGCGGCGGCGCAGGCGCTCCTCGGCGGTCTCCTGGCCGTTGCCGCCGGCCGGCACCGGGGCCTTCCCGCTCGCGACCGGTGCGCTGCCGGAACCGGCAGGCGGGGTAGCCGCCGCGACGGCGGCCGGCGGCGGCGCGGCCGCCGCCGGAGCCGGCGCGGGCGGCGGTGGCGCGGGGGCGGGGGCGGGGGCCGCGGCGGCCGCGGCCGCCGCCCCCGCCTCGGTCTCGATCACCGCCACGACGGTCTGCACCGGCACCGTCTGCCCCTCCTGCACCCGGATCTCGGCCAGCACACCAGCCGCGGGCGCCGGAATCTCGGCGTCCACCTTGTCGGTGCTGATCTCGAAGATCGGCTCGTCGCGCTTCACCGCGTCGCCGGCCTTCCGGATCCAGCGGGACAGGGTGCCTTCGGCGATCGACTCGCCCATCTGGGGCATGATGACGTCAATCCTGGCCATAGGGACAGATCTCCATTCACATGCTGTGGGATTCGGGAGCGGCAGGGTTGGAAACGACTCCCGATTCCCGACCGTTCAGTATCCCGCCAGCTTCCGAGCGACCTTGACGATATCCGACGTCTGCGGCAGCACGTAGTCCTCGAGCGTGGGCGCGTAGGGGAGCGGCACGTCGGCGGCCGTCACCCGCAGCACCGGGCCGTCCAGCCACTCGAACGCGCCCTCGTTGATGCGCGCCGTGATCTCGCCCGCGATGCCCCCGGTGCGCGTGTCCTCGTGCACGATCATCACCTTGTTCGTCTTCTTCACCGTCGCGAGGATCGCCGCGTCGTCCATCGGCAGCAGGGTGCGCAGGTCGAGCACCTCGACCTGGAGCCCGTCCTCCCGCTCCAGCTGCTCGGCCGCTTCCAGCGACTTCCAGACCATCGCCGAGTAGGTGATGATCGAGAGGTCCACCCCCTCGCGCGCGACGCGGGCCCGGCCGATCGGCGTCAGGAGGTCGCCGTCCCCGGGGAGCTCCTCCTTGATGCGGCGGTAGAGGTACTTGTGCTCGAAGTAGAGCACCGGGTCGTCGTCGCGGATGGCCGCCTTGATGAGCCCCTTGGCGTCCCGGGCCGTCGCCGGGGCCACGATCTTGAGCCCCGGCGTGTGCACGAACGCCGCCTCGGGGTTCTGCGAGTGGAACGGCCCGCCGCGCACGTAGCCGCCGCACGGCCCGCGCACCACCATCGGCGTCGCGAGCCCGGCGCGGTAGCGCGCCGTGGCGACGTAGTTGGTCAGCATGTCGTACGCGCAGGAGATGAAGTCGATGAACTGCATCTCGGCCACCGGCCGCAGGCCCATGTGGGCCGCGCCCGCCGCCGCGCCGACGATCGCCGCCTCCGCGATGGGCGTGTCGATGACGCGGCGCTCGCCGAACTCCTCGAGCAGCCCCTCGGTCACCTTGAACGCGCCGCCGTAGCGGCCCACGTCCTCGCCGAGGATGAAGACGCGCTCGTCGCGCCGCATCTCCTCGCGCAGCCCCTGGCGCAGGGCCTCGAGGTAGGTCACCTCAGGCATCCGCCAGCTCCCGATACCACAGCGGCGCGAGCCGCGCCGGCTCGACCCAGACCCCCTCCAGCGCCTCCTCGGGGTCGGGGAAGACCCCCGCCTCGGCGGTCGCCACCGCCGCGTCCAGCTCGTCCGCGACGCGCGCGTCCACCGCGGCGCGCGCCGCCGCGTCCACCCAACCCGTCTCGTCCAGCCGCCGCACGTAGCGGTCCACGGGGTCGCGGGCCTCCCAGTACGCCAGCTCCTCCTTCGGCACGTACGACTGGTTGTCGTGCTCCGCGTGGCCCTTGCGGCGGTAGGTGTGCAGCTCGATGAGCGTGACACCGCCGCCCGCGCGCGCCTGCTCGACGCCGCGCTTCGTCACCTCGTACACCGCGAGCACGTCGTTGCCGTCCGCCGACTCGCCGGGGACGCCGTAGGCCTTCGCCTTCTCGGCCAGCGCCTTCACCGCCGCCTGCTTCACCGTCGGCGTCGAGTAGGCATAGCCGTTGTTCTCCACGATGCAGACGAGCGGCAGCCGCTGCACCGCCGCCAGGTTGAGCCCCTCGTGGAACGCGCCGGTGGACGTGGCGCCGTCCCCGACGTACACGAGCCCGACCCGCGGTTCGTTCCGCATCCGGAAGGACAGGGCGATCCCGGCCATCACCGGCACCATGTCACCGAGGTGCGAGATCTGTCCGATGTAGCCCTGGCGCGGGTCGCCGAAGTGGATGTTCAACTCGCGGCCGCGGGTCGGCGAATCGGCCCTCGCCAGGTACTGGCGCACGATGTCCACCGGACGCGCGCCCTGCACCAGCATCGAGCCGAGATTGCGGATGAGCGGCGAGAGGACATCGCCCTTCGTCCGGTCCAGTGCGTACGCGCTGCCAACGCTCCCCGCCTCCTGGCCGAGGGAACGGAACAGCCCGCCGAGGACCTTCCCCTGACGGTACAGGTTGGTGAGCCGCTCCTCCAGCGAGCGCGTGAGGCGGAGCCAGTAGTACAGGTCTACCAGCTGCTCGCGCCGGAGGCCGGCGGGGATCGGGGGTGCGGCGTGGCTCGCCGCGGCCGTCGGGGACGACGTCATCGAACCAGCAGTCTCACCGTCGGTTGGGAGCGGAGAAAGCTACAGGGACGCCGGGGCGGAAGGGAAGGAACGCGAATCGCGGGCGTTGGGTACCCAACGCCGCACCGCGCAGAGCGCCCCTAGTGGCTGGGCGGTCTGGTGGATCGCCTGCCGAAACCGATCCCCACGCTCACATCGAAACTCACCTCGCCCTCCGCCCGTCCGAATGGCACGGCGTACGAGCCCCCCGCTTCCGGCGGCATCAGTCCCAGCGGGATCGTGAATCCCGGCCGGACCGTCACGGCATCGTGCAAGGCCAGTCCAACGCCGCCGCTGAGGAGCCAGTAGAGGTCAGTGTTCCTAAGCGTCATTACGAAGGACTGGCGCTCCCCTGGGCTGGGGTACCGGGTGACGGTGAGCCGCGTCAGTCGCACCGAGCCATGC